>JAVYST010000040.1:0-12492 GCA_038729085.1 Ferroplasma sp.
CTATGGCAGTTATTTTAATTAAAATCAATATTTGCTTTTTCTTCTATAAATTTTTCAAAAATGCCAGAGTCCATTAAATCTATTATTGCATTGATGTCAGGATATGCTGGCCTATCCTCATCAAGCGGTTTAACAATTTTTCTTATGGATTTATAAACCTCCATTGTAACAGGCGATGGATCCCTTTTCCTGAACTCCATGCCCTGGGCACCAAGCAGATATTCTATTGCGATAATAGATTTGATATTATTATTTATATCCATCAATTTAAGGGCTGCATTTGTTCCCATGCTGACGTGGTCTTCCTGATTTGCCGATGTTGGTATGGTATCTGCAGAATTTGGATGTGCAAGCGTTTTATTTACGTTGCACAGTGCCGCTGCTGTATATTGTGGTATCATATAACCAGAATTCAGGCCGTAATCCCTGACAAGAAATGGGGGAAGCCCACTGAGATTCGTGTCAACAAGCCTTGCCACACGCCTTTCAATCATATTGCCAAAATCGGCCATTGCAATTGCAACAAAATCGCTTACCATGGCAACTGGCTCTCCATGGAAGTTTCCTGTAGAAATATAATCATCTCCATTGAGGAGCGGATTGTCAGTTGCCGAATTAATCTCAGTTGTGAGCACTTTCCTTGCATAAATAATAGTATCAAAAACAGAACCGTAAACCTGGGGAGTACATCTCAGCGAATATGCATCCTGTATTTTTGTTTTATTTGACTCCTCAACTATTTTGCTTCCTGAAAGCATTGACCTCAGCGCCCTGCCTATTGCTATCTGCCCACTGTGTGGCCTTGAAGCAAGTGCCCATTCAGTAAATGCACGTGACGTTCCTGATAGGGCTTCAAATGATAGAAGAAATGAGCCAAGGCCCTCTTTTATCAGATGCTCAGCATTTTTCAATTCAAGTGCAAGTATGCCACATATAACAGATGTGCCGTTTATCAGTGCAACGCCCTCTTTTTCCTTGAAGTGGTATGGATGCATTCCAAGCTTTTCAAAAACTTTTGCCGCATTCTCTCTTTTACCCATATACATTACATCACCCTCACCGATAATTGCAAGGCCAATGTGCGCCAGTGGAGCAAGGTCTCCACTTGCGCCAACTGATCCGTATTTCGGCACCACTGGAATAATGTTATTATTTAGCATTGAAAGGATGAAGTCTATCAGGCCTCTGGATACACCAGAATATCCCTTTGCAAGGGTATTTGCCCTCACGGCCATTATTGCCCTGACAGTATTCTCATCAAGTGGTTCACCAATTCCAGCAGAATGGCTTCTTATGAGGTTAACCTGAAGCCTTTCCATTAAATCTTTTGATACACTGATGTTTAAAAGTGAGCCAAAGCCTGTGTTTACTCCATATACAGGTTTTCCTGTTTCCAAAATTTTAATGAGTGAGTTTCTGGAATTTTCTATCTGCCCCAGCGCATCAGCACTTATTGTGATCTCTTCGTGATTTACTGCTACTGAAACAATGTCCTCTATAGTTAATGTATTGCCATTGATATAAATCATAATTATACATTTATAATTAATATATTAATCTACGCCAGATACGAAAATTACACTGTTTAAGGTATGTAATGTTGCCTTTCATTTATGGGTTTTACTTTTTTAAAAAAATTACTGGTGAATTGCAACTATGAAAGAGTTTATGGGCAACATAGAAATTGCATAAATAGCATCTTTAAAGCCTAAAGATGTAGAATTTGCACCACATGGCAAAAAAATGCTGCTTGCTAAGTATTTTAGCAGTTTCAGGTTTATATATAATTATTTTATTTGAATGAAATCATTTACATAATTCATTTTGCCATAATTTATTATTGAATAGAAAATCCATGTATTTTTAGATACAGAAAATACATTGCAGCAATAAATGATTTCCCTGATATATCCTTATTGAAAAGATGAAAGAACTTCTAAATGAGAACAGTTATGGCTTAATGCAGGCTTAGAGATCTATTTTTCTGGCATAAAAATATTATCTGGTGAAAATATAAGGACAGTTAAGCCGAATATATGATAAATGACTTCAATTGATGTTGTATTTTTACAATGAATTCAATAAACTGAAAAAGGTAGATCAATTATTCAACAGGCTTTTTCGCCAGCCTAAATTTATATAATCTGAATATATATAATCATATGGCTTTCGATATTATTTTGAAGGATGGGAATATATTTTATGGGGGTACAGTTCACCGAACATCTATTGGAATAAAGGATGGAATCATTTCAGCTATTGGCAGTATTGAAGAATCAAATACGGTTAAACTGCTAAATCTCCATGGAAAACTTGTTATTCCTGGTGGTGTCGATCCACATACGCACATCGAGGGATATTCTTCAGCTGGCACTATAAAAAACGGAACGGCTGGTGCTGCAATAGGCGGCACAACCACAGTCCTTGATTTCTCACAGGCAACAAAAGATGAGGATACTGTTATGGCAGCGAAATCAAAAATAAAAAGGTTTTCAGAACAGAGCCCCTTGGACTTTACAATAAAGCCCATGATGGTAACATCTGATTTTGAATCTGATGAAAAACTTGAAAATATATTCAGCAGTTTGCAGAAACTGGGGATTATTGCAGTAAAGCTTTTTACAACATATAAAAACCTGGGAAGATATGCAAATAATTATCAGATCTTTAATGCAATGAAGGCAGCAAAAAAATATAATATTATGGTTCAGGTACATGCAGAAAACAATGATTTCCTTGAAGGCAATATGGATGAACTTTTAAGCGCCGGCAAAACAGATGCAATTTATCATGCAGAGAGCAAGCCAGATATCAGTGAGGATATTGCTGTAGCAGATGCGGCCATAGCTGCAGGAGAGGCAGGAGAAAGAGCCTATTGTGTTCATCTTTCAACAAAAAATTCTCCTGAAATCATTGATATATCAAGAAAAAATGGCATTGATATTTATGGTGAAACATGCCCCCAGTATCTCATTTTGGATGAAAATTATCTTAAAGGCGAAAATGGCAATGAATATATATGCAGCCCGCCACTGAGAAAGAAAGAAGACATTAAAGCTATGTGGGATGCCATTGCACAGGGAAAGATAAGTACCATTGGTTCAGACCATGTGCCGTTTCTGAAGGAACAGAAAAAGCCTGGCATACCATTCAATAAGGTGCCAAATGGAGTACCCGGAATAGAGACAAGGCTGCCACTCATCTTTTCCGAAGGCGTACAGAAAGGCAGGATAACGCTGCAACGATTTGTAGATCTTGTAAGCACAGAACCTGCACGAATATTTGGGCTTTACCCAAGGAAAGGAGTGATAGATGTAGGAAGCGATGCAGATATTGCAGTTATAGACACAAAACTTGAACATGGATTAAAAGCAGAAGATTTGCATATGGGAACAGATATAGCACTGTATGGCCATATGAAAACAAAAGGCTGGCCTGTACTTACTATTGCTGGTGGAGAGATAGTTGCCGAAGATGATGTTTTTATAAAACCGAAAAGGAAAGGAAAGTTTCTCAGGCAGGTGGAATAAATGGATAATGGAGAGAGATTAAAAAATATAATTATTGAGCAGGGTTCTCTAGGTAGGGAAAATGGAAAGAGGATAGATTCGTTCAATGAATTGACTGTAGAAGATGGCGTAACAAGGCCTGCTGGCACAGAGCATGACAGAAAAACCAGAGATTATTTTGTATCTCTCTGCCATAAAAATGGATTCGAACCTTTTATTGATATATATGGCAATATATTTGTGGAACTGAAAGGCAGAGAGGATGGAATTATTATGATTGGTTCCCACCTTGATTCAGTTGTTGATGGGGGAATGTTTGATGGGGCTATGGGGGTATTCAGTGCCTTAGAGGTACTTCTGCGATTGAAAGAAGAGGGGTATAAAAACAGGAAAACCATTGTAGCGGCAGCATTCACCGGTGAAGAGGGATCAGCATTCCACCAGCCTATGCTTGGAAGCAGCGGTTATACAGGTTTTATTAAAAAAGGCGATCTGTGGAAACTTAAAAACAGAGAGGGAAAAGATTTCAAATCTGTGATGCAGTCCATTGAATACCTCGGCGATTCAGAATTTAAAAAGAAGCCTGAATACTATCTGGAATACCATATTGAGCAGGGGCCAATACTTGAAGAAAAAAGCAAGGATATAGGTATTGTAACATCCATAACAGGGCAATGTGTAATAGAAGTAAAAATCAAAGGCATACAGGGGCATTCTGGAACAACACCAATGGATATGAGAAACGATGCACTGGTAACAGCTGTGGGCATAGTAAAAGAGGTAAATTCAATCGCAATAGAAGCATCAACTAAATTCAGGAACCACAGTGTTGGAACTGTTGGGGAATTAAATGTTGAGCCGAACAGGTTCAATGTAATACCGGGGGACGTTTATCTGAAAATAGATCTGAGAAGCGAGGCCAGTGATAGCCTCCATTACATGAAAAATGATGTCATGGAGAAACTGGATAAATTAAAGCAAGATGCAGCCTTTTCAATAGTTGCTGAAGTGGAACCATCCATTATGTCTGATGAGGTAATTGGAGCTATACAGAAATCTGTTTCAAATCTAGGGTTTTCAAATATGAAAATGCCCAGTGGCGCAGGCCATGATACAATACCGATATCAAAGATAGCAAAGGCAGGCATGATATTTGTTCCCAGCCACTTGGGATTGAGCCATACACCACTGGAATGGACCGATTTCAAGTATGTTGAGGAAGGTCTCGAGGTATTGATAGGCGCTGTAAAAAACCTTGATTCAAACCAGTATTATTAATAAAATGAATTATAAAGTAAATTTGCCAACCTCCTCAATTATTTCCGGTTTCTTTTTCAAGTAATATAAATATGCTGCAATTATAAATATAAGGTATATTCCTGCAATATAAGAAGCATAATTGAGTGGTGGCGGAGGAGCTGGATATACCACATAAAATATCGCAACTATGAGTGCTACTGTTACTGCCCATGGTATTATTATATGCTGTATGATTTTCAATGTTCCATTCCTTTTATGGTAGAACCCCAGGCCAACTCCTGCCAGTGCATGGTTTGAAAAACTGAATATTGAATTGCTTATTATCAGGAAGAGGCTTGCTGTCAGAGGGCCAAGCAACAACCCAGATACTATAGCTATTACAATACTTAGAATTCCTGTAAAAATAACCAGATTGCCCGGCACACTGTGTTTATTGATTGTAGAGAAAACTTTTGGAAACATTATCCCATCTCTTGCGTATGCATATGAGGTTCGTACAGTGCTTGTTTCAAACGCAACTCCAGATGAATTGAAGCTGTTTATAATAAAAAGTGCAAATATGGCAGCAACAATTACACCAAGATACTTTGTGTAAACGAATATGCCTGGATCTGCAAGGCCAGAATAATTGGCCATATTAGAAATTCCATAAACTACAGTTTGAGCATATGAGCTTAAAATTATTACAAAGCCGATAATGGCTGCCAGTATGCCCAGTGCAATGGGTATATTCTTTTTAGGGTTTTTTGTTTCCTCTGCGACAGGTACAACAGAGTTCAAACCACCAAATGTTGCAATGCCAAGTATCATTTCAATTCCTATATCTGTATAATTAAAATGTATAGGCGCTGCAGTGAATGGAAGATATGAATTGTGTGGGCCTGCTATGATAATAAGCGTTATTGATGTTGCAATAAGAAATATAAATTCGGCCATGCCAGTATAAAGTACATATTTTAAAGAAAGTTTTATCCCAAAGAAATTCAATATCGTCGTTTCACCAATAACTATAATTGTTATAGGTATCCAGATCCATGGATATGCAGCTACAAGCGCAGGATCAAGCGCATAGAGAAAAGCCGTAAGCCCAAGCATGGCAAAGCCCGTATATCCTAAGAGGTAGTAATAATAATATGAAATCCCTCCATAAAACGACAGAAATTTTCCAGCCCGTTTATATGCAAGCCTGTGAAAGGCTGCCCATGAGTAAGCAGATGCGACTTCTTTTGACCATTCGTATGTTATAAAAGTCATGCCTGCATATATAATAAAGGAAAGCGTTATGACCAGTGTCATTGAACCTCCTACAACCTGTGCAATACCAACAAAGAATAAAGCTGTAACGGCAGCAGGCCCATTGGTTCCAAGCCCCTGGGCAAGAGCATACCACATGCTTAATGAATGTGTTGCAAGCCCTGATTTTTTATTAATATCTTCCACATGATAGCAATCAATATTTATATTTAATTATTGCTATAATAAATTAAATTATTTATTCATATTCTCCGGAATTTTGATTATAATATATCTATTTGGTTATTTTCAATATAAGTTTTGAGTATTCTGAAGGTAAGTCCCCATATTACATAATTTTTATATCTGTATGTTAAACCTTCTTCAATAAGTTCATCAAAATTAACCCAGAAATAAGCACTTACCTCGCAATCAATTTCGACATCAGTTGCTGTGCTTGTAGCACTGAATGCTGCAACTGATAATTTTTCTAAATTTGTTTTGTAAATTCCAAGAGGTTTAAGGTTTTCGATTTTTAATCCCACTTCTTCCATGGTTTCCCTCTTTGCTGTTGCCTCACAATCCTCATTAATTTCTTTGTGCCCACCTGGGAGGGCCATCTGCCCCGACCATGGATCACCAGGTTGTTCAGCCCTTTTTATCAGGAGAAAACTGTTTTTATCTATAATTAGCGCCACAGCAGCCATGCAATTCATTAATTATTAATAATTAATTAATATTTAAAAATATGTAAAACATGGAAATGCCCGGAATAAGCCTCCTTCTGTTAGCCTTTCGGTTGGCAACATTCGACTATGCGTCTTACCTGGGTCTACCAGCTGTAATCAACAACCCAATTTAGACTTGCTCCCTGCAGGCAGAGTTCTCATCGATGCTCCATGAAACGTCATTTTACAATCATACTTGGCATGGAATCGTTTATTTCTTGTCTCTTTACCATGTCTCTTGGCATTCTGGCTTTGACCAGATGCAGCCAGCTGTGGAGGGAGGACTTTCCTCACCTTTCGGCGTAAGTTGCCCTCGGGCTTTTCCATGATGCACTAATATATTTATATTGATGCATATTTAATATTGAAATATTGAATATAAAGGTTTTTATGTTCCTTCTGGAATATCTTTAATATAGCCAAAAACTTCCCGCATAACATACATTGATACCAGCAACTCCGCAAGTGATGCAGGGGCTATCAAAAGTCTTGAAATTCTATTCCTACCGAAATGAAAAGCAGTGTGAACATTGTAATTGATAAGAACGATAGCATCTGGTACATGAAATTTGATAGCCCAATAGCCTTGCCTCTATATTCTGGCCTGGATGCCAGGGGCTACAAATAATCGGTTGATTATTCCAGTGGTTTCCCCGGACAAATAATGCCATTGACGCGATAAGAGGCAAATACAGATGTTCTAAGATGAGTATGCCTGAGACTACCAGTGCCAAAAATGAAAGCAGGAATCCATAGCTGCTTATGCCCTTTAAACCCAACCATGGCAGAAACCTGAAGCCAGCAAATTCTATGGTATTTTTTGATAAAACTGTCAGTACGGCAAAAATTATGAATATAAACATGTCAATAAAAATATGCGTTTTCTGCCAAACCTGTCTGTTATAATACCATTCACTATTGACCCTATGGCGGCACCCCCAACAGTTGCACCGGTAATAATGCCAAGTACTGGAGCTCCGAAATAAAGGCTTTTCTAAAAAAAACACTGAGCATTGGTATAGAAAAGACATTCCATTGATCAACAAATATCGAAATTAACATGAATCTTGATATATTTATGTTCCTGGCTTTATTGCATGGCATTCTATGAAATGGAATAATATTATAATAAATGAAAGAAAAGTGCACATTTTGCACTTTATATATTAGATTAAAAATTCAATTAACCCAAACAGTTTTTATGTTTGTAAATTCCAATATCCCATATCTGGACAATTCTCTTCCAATACCGCTTTTTTTGGTACCACCAAATGGCAATCTTGGATCTGAAGCGACAATTTTGTTAATTGAGACAGTTCCCGCATCTATAAATGGGACCATCTTCTCTGCCGCCACAGCATTTCCCCAGATAGAACAGCCAAGGCCAAATGGCGTATCATTTGCTATTTTAATTGCCTCATCAACAGTTTTAAAAGGCCTGAGCATTGCTATAGGCCCAAATACCTCTTCACCATAATCCCTTTCCATTTTTACTATTGCAGGCCTTATCACATTGCCGTAATTATCTCCAGTAGAAACTAATTTGCCATACCCTTTCAATTCATCCATTTGCTTTGTTATTATATCCTTCTGTGAATTAGAAGATAAGGGGCCAATATAGGTATTTTCTTTGAGCTGGTCACCAACTACAACTTTGCTGTATTCTTCCAGCATCATTTTATAAAATTCATCATATATATCACTGCTTACAAGAAATCTCTTTGAAGCTATGCAACTCTGGCCATTATTCTGAAGGCGTGCATAAACACTATTTTTAACAGCATTTTCCATATTTGTAGAATCTAAAACTATATAAGGATCTGAGCCTCCAAGTTCCATGACAAATTTTTTAATATTTTTTGCAGCCTCAGCAGCAATAATAGATCCCGCCTGTGTAGAACCGGTGAATGAAACTCCATCTGAATATTTAATGGCTTCATCTATTATTTTTCCTGTTGTGATAACAGATTTGAAGGTATCCATATTGAACAGCTCCTGTATTTTTAATGATGTGCCACTTACTATTGAGGCATGTTTCAGCAAAACAGAATTGCCTGCCAACAAGGCAGGTATAGCAGCTCTAACAACCTGCCATATTGGAAAATTCCAGGGCATAATTATAATTATTACTCCAAGTGGGTCAAAGCGAATATAAGAATGGCGTGCTTCTGTCTTTACCTCTTCGTTTGCCAGAAATTTTCTGCCATTTTCTATGTAATAATCAAAAAGCCATAATGATTTTTTTACCTCTGCAATGCTCTGGCTGATCGGCTTTCCCATTTCAGAGGACATAAGTTGTGCAAGGCTGTTGAGATTTTTCTCAAAGTTAGTTCTGGCTTCGGCAAGGGCCTCAAGCCTTGCTTCAATATCCAGGCGCCATTTTAACTGGTTTTCTTTCAACTGGCCCATTATAGTTTTTACATCTTCAAGTTGCTGCACTTTATATTTTCCAAGTTCTTCATCTGTATATGGGTTAAAGGTAGATATTTCCATATATGTAATATCTTGTATTTTTATATAAACATTTTGTGATGTATTGCATTATTTTGATGCTATGAAAAAATATAAACATCAATATTCTCTGAATTATTAAACATTCAAAGATTTTATTGAAATTAAAAGTGCATATTAATACGATTATGGCGTAAATTTATCCATTTTGATGTCTATTAAAGATGGCTCACCAGAAGAAGCAGCAGAAATAGCTTTTTTAAATGCAGCATATAGCTCCTCAAGGCTGTATACAGTATATGAAGTTATTCCGAACCCTGATGCTATAGCACTGAAATCTATTCTCGGGTTATCTATATCTATAAACTCTAAATCTTTTGAATTCTTCACAAATTTTTCTGTTGTATTCTCAAAATATGGCCATTCTATGGCCCATGAGCCATTATTCATTATAATATATATAACACCAAGATGGTAGTGCTTTACAGTCCAGAATGCCGATGTTATATTCCCAAAAATAGCATCTCCGTCGCCAGTAATGCATACAACGGGGTCATAATTGCCCTTTCCATTAAGGTAATTTGCCTCGTTCCTTGCTAAAAATACGCCATATGCCATTCCATCAGGCGAACCAAGATGGCCGCTGGGGTTGCTGAAAAATGAGCCAGGTTCTGTAAGATTTATATGCTGGTTTATTCCATTATAATACTTAATGCTCCCATTTACAAGTGCCATTCCAGGTTTCCAGCATTTATTGAGTATATATCCAATGGAATTGTCAGATAGGTAGCCTGCCTCAACATCCTTTTCTGCTTTTTCCTGGACTTCCTTCAACATTATTTTATGTTGTTTCTCTATCCTGGCAGTCCTGTCAGCGATAATCTCTTTCATCCTGGAGTCTATAGGAGTATTCTTAATAATTCGTTCCAGAGTTGGGCCAAGGTCACACTTTATATCCATGGAGTTAAATAAATTGGAAGATCCGTAATCTCCGCCACTGTATATATCGCGGCGCCTGACAAAATCTGTAGAAAAATCAATAATGTCTTTATCCAATGGAAATGCGTTTCCAGGAAGTATGCCGAATTCAAATAAAAGCAGAAGATCATTATCTTTTACATCAGGAACATACATTCTGGGCACAAAGCCACAGTGCATTGGATTATTAAGGGGAAAACTCATAAAATAGCGTCTCTCCTTAACAGCTATTCCAAAAATGGAAGAAAACTTTTCCATAACATTTACATATTCCATATTTCTGCCTGCATGGGATATTAGAATTTCGGGATTCGAGGATTCAAGTATCTTATTTCCAATAATTTTTACTGTACTGTCATCGGGGATTGTTTTATTATAATAGAACTTCTTTGTCTTGATTTCCATTCCATCATATGGCTTCTGCATGAGGTCATGCCGCAACGTTAAAAATGAAATGCCCTTCGGTTCCAGCTGCGTAATGAAAAATGCCTTTGAAATATCTTCCTCCATCATCTCTTCTGACTGTGAGTTATTTGACCATTTAACCCATGGCTCAATAATATCAAGATGCCGTGACGAATAATGGCTTGTAGGGTCATTAAGAAGATGTGTTCCTGGTATGTCACGCGAAGCGAGCACAAGCATTGGAGCCATATTCAAATAGGAAGAATAGAGGGCACCAATTGCATTTTGCGTACCTACTATTCTATCTACAAGTGCTATGGATGTCCTGTTTTTAGCAAGGGCATACCCTTCTGCAGAACTGACTGCAGTAAATTCGTGCAGGGCCTGTATCCATTTTATGCCCTTTTCTGTAGATATTGCATCCTGAATTTCAGCCATTCCTGCTCCTGTTGTCCCAAATATAAAATTATTCCCATATAATTTAAGAGTTTTTATGAGAACCTGTGCAAGTGTTTTAACTTCATAATTTTTTTCCATAGTAATGTGTAATTCAAATTTACATTTAAATGTTATTTATATAAAATAAAGTTGCTGATAAAATCAGGCATGAATAATTATGATTTTTTTTACTTTTTCTTACAATTCGGGTAAAAAGTTATAAATATAGATTATATTTATAAATAGAGAATACGAGAAAGCCTTCAAGCATGAGTTGAAAAAAAGGATATACAAAATCTAGACTCAAAAAAGATTCTTGAGTTCATTGATGATCTGGAAATAAATGGAATCTCTGTTTCAAGAAGTCATGCTTATTTGATTAGATTATGAATTATGTCTTAATTTTTAGATAGCAAGTTTCTGGATCCTTCTAAAAAAGTGTTGAAAAATTTCTATTGCATAAGATAGAGACTACGATTTAATATGGATAAGGGAGTTGCATCGAGCTATTTGCGGCAATTTTGGCAATTCGTTTTCTGGAATTAAAAGATTGTTTAGTGAAACTATAAAGTCAGCTAAACCTGAATATATGTATCAGAAGCGGGAAATGAATATATATTTTACAAGAATTCAATAAATGGAGCGAGGCAATTAAAAATGCAACTGGCCTTTATTGCTAGTATCTTTCAATAGTGTTGATAAATTGGCATAAATTCGAATTGACAAATATATTCTTAATAAATCTATAAATTTTATAAAAAGTAAATTGTTTAGTTAAATGTTATAAGTAAAAAGTAATTATGATATTTCATCGCCTTCTTTTTATTACAATGGCTGCCAATCCTATTGCTATGGCTGCTATAACTGCACCTATTATTGCATATAATTCCAAAGGAGAAAGTCCGAAATAAGAAGTAGATGTTTTGGATGGGGGTGGAGCTGTGAATTTAACTGTTTTTGATGTATTTGAGCCAGTTACTGACAGTGAGCCACTTGGGGTTGATGGCTTGTATCCTGATGTTCCTGCAACTGTATATGTGTATGTTCCATTTGTTATAGACACTGTTAATTTTGATGTTGTAGATTTAAATGATTCTCCATTGCTTAAATTAAGATACCATGTTGTTCCTGATGGTATTCCTGTTTCTGTGATTGTAATTGAATATTTAACAGGTATAAAGTTAAGGGGCTCGTTAACAGCTCCGCCATTTATTGCAAAGGATGCGTATGGTATTGAAGGCTTATATGTATTATTTGAGGTTGCTACAGTGTAAGAGTAAGTTCCATTTATCAACATTAAAGAGTAAGATGGTCCTGTTATTGCACCCGAATTATCGCCATTGCTTAAATTCACATACCATGTTATTCCTGATGGGAGTCCTGTTTCTGTAAATGTTGCTTCATAGGTTACCTTTGAGAATGATATGTTTATTGTTTTTGCTGAACCGTATACTGTAAATGTAGCAGCTGGGGCAGAAAGAATTTTGTCT
>JAVYST010000041.1:0-12333 GCA_038729085.1 Ferroplasma sp.
GTTTCCATAATATGGAAACTTATAACTCCGCTCTGCAATGGAAGAGGCTTTGAGCACTGTAATAAAGGTATAGGAACATAAGTGATAATTTTACTTTAACAGGAACATAAATATAGCAATAATTATAGAAATTTTTATTTTTATACTACAATAAATAAAATATAATATAGTAATGCTTTTATATAATGATATATTAGTTTAAATATGGCAGGTTTTGAAAAAGGTATTTTTAATAATGATATTATAGATGACGAATCCTATAAATCATTTTATAAAGAAACTGTAGAGAACGCAGAGGAATACTGGGCAAATGTAGCTTCAGAATTAAAGTGGTTCAAAAAATGGGATAAGGCCTATGAAGGAGATATAGCAAATTTCAGATTTTTTGTAAACGGATTTTCTAATGTATCAATGAATTGCATCGATGTCAATGCTGAAAAAAATCCTGATAAAAAAGCAATAATATGGCTCAGCGAGGATAATAAAGAAAGAACATTAACATATAAAGAATTGTTAAAAGAAGTTTCGAAATTTTCAATAGCATTATTAAGGGAAGGAATTAAAAAAGGGGATGTAGTTGCATTATATATATCAAACCTGCCTGAAGCATTTATAGCAGTGCATGCATGCTATCGAATAGGGGCAATATACAACATTATATTCTCAGGTTTTTCTCCCATGGCACTCTTAGAACGGCTTAATGATGCCCAACCGAAATTAATTGTAACACAGGATCAGGCAATAAGGCATGGAAAAATTATAAATTTAAAGGAAAATCTTGATTCAATAATAGATAATGTAAAATCACTTAAAAAGGCAGTTATAGTAAAAAGAACAGGCAATCCGGTAAAAATGAATGATAAAGATATGTATTATGATGATTTCATTAAAAATACTGCTGAATTCTTAGAACCGGTACCGATAGAGGCAAACGATCCAGGCTTCATAATTTATACATCAGGAACAACATCAAAACCTAAGGGCATTGTACATTCTGGCATAGGTTTTTTAGTGGGTTCATACTATTTTGTAAAATATTCATTGAACCTGAACAAAAGTGATATTTACTGGTGCACAGCCGATATAGGCTGGTTAACCTTTCCAATATACGAACTTGTAGGTGCGCTTGCACATGATGCAACGGTCATAGCATATGATGGCGTACTGGATTATCCATCAATAGGCCATTTTTACAGCATAATAGAAAAATACAGGGTAAATAAATTATTTACGGCACCGACGTTTTTAAGGATACTGGCAAGAAATGGTGAAGAAATAATTAAAAAACATGACATATCATCATTAAAATTAATATCACTGGTCGGCGAACCCATTGATATAAAAACATGGTACTGGATTTATAACAATTTCAATAAAATAGAAATAAACAATACATATGGCCAGACCGAAACCGGTGGTGCATGGACATCATCAATAATCAATATTACAAAAGCTGTGCCTGGATCATGTGGATTGCCCCTGCCTGCAATGTACTATGAAATACTGGATGATAGTGGCAAAAGAGTAAAGCGTGGAGAAAAGGGAAATCTTGCATTGAAAATGCCATTTCCATCCCTTGCAAGGGATATATACCATAACCACCAGAAATATTTAGAAACATATTTTTATCCCTTCAAAAATTACTATCTGACCTATGATGAAGCATTTGAAGATGAAAATAACCATATATGGGTAACAGGCAGAACAGATGATGTTATCAATGTTTCCGGGCACAGGCTATCCACAATGGAAATGGAAAATAGCATAATGTCGGTTAATAATATATCTGAGGCAGCAGCAATAGGCATTGATGATGAGCTTAAGGGAACAGTGCCTGTGATATTTGCAACATTGAAGAAATATGAAAATATACCAGAAATCAAGAATGCCATAAATAAAGCAATAACAGGCAACATTGGCAAAATAGCAATTCCCGGGAAAATATATATTGTATCAGAAATGCCAAAAACAAGGTCTGGAAAAATCATGAGGCGATTATTAAGGGAATTATTAGCAAAGGGAGCTGTGTCAGGCGATATTACAGGCCTTGAAAATCCCGGTTCTATAGAAATTATAAGGAAAGAAATTAATTTGCAATAATTTTATTTTATGTTAATAATAATTTGAACGTTTCCTCCATTTTTTGTAATACCTTGGTATTCAATTAATGATTCACATCATCTCTCAATTTCTGCTGAAAATCAATGAAACAACAAATTTAATATAAAATATAATTATAATTGTTTATGTGCATATTCTGCGATATCGTTAATAATAAGGCAAAATCATATAAAATATATGAAAATGAATGGACACTGGCATTTTTAGATATAGCCCCAATTTCATATGGGCACATACTCGTAATTCCAAAAAAACATTATGAAAATATATATGAAATGGACCAGAAAATATTAAATGAAGTTATGAAAACGGTAAAAATATGCATTGAACTATTAAAAGAAAAATTAGGGATAAAAGCAGTAAACCTTATAAATTCAAATGGGAAAATAGCCAATCAAACAGTATTCCACTACCACATGCACGTGATACCCAGAAGGGAAAATGATAATTTAGATTTTATAGATGAATGGTGGGTTAATAAAATTATTCCAATAGACAGTAATGGCCTGAATAAAATAATGAATGAATTAAAATAGCATATGAGCTAGATAAATTCGAAAAAATTTTGTAAAGGCAATAGCATTGCATTCAAATACTTAATATGCTTATAGAATTAAAATACATCTGTGATTTAGGACATAGTATTTTGCTTCTATATTAGCTGCAATAAATATTGATTATTTTGAAAGATTTGCACTGATAACCCTCATTGCGTTTTTATGAAGGACTTCATCTGCATGATTGCCAAGCCTTTCCTTCAATGCAATAATGTCATTGATGCTGGAAAAACCAGCCGGCGTATCCTTAATTCCCATGAAATCTGTACCTAAGGCAACATATTTCCATCCAAAATTATCACCGAGATATTCAATACTTTCAATTATGCCATCCAGATCATAAGTTTTCAATGTATCAATTATTGCCGTTATTCCAATTATGCCATCTGTCTTAATTATGGCATTAATGCTGCTGTCATCCAGGTTCCTTATATTTTCCTTAATTGCATTGAAATTTGTGTGTGAATCTATAACAGGCTTTTCAGATATTTCACATACATCCATTATCGTTTTCCTGCTTGCATGGGCCAGATCTATAATTATATTATTTTTATTGCAGAGTTTTATAAGGTCGGATCCATAGCCTGTTAACCCATAATCATTTTTAGAATGGCATGAAGCCGCAAATTTTGTGTCATAATTCCAGGTAAGGCCAAGGTTTCTCAAGCCAAGTTCATGCAATATGTATATATCTTCAGGATTATTCATTATATCTGTGCCTTCCATTGATATCAATAAATTTGTGCCATTTCCAATGTCTGATAAAGACCTTACAATAGAAATGTTATATTCCCTCTGGAGCATGTAATAAAACTTAAACTGCTCCAGCATTATATCCTTCATTGGAACCATCATATCATTGCCATTCATATTTTCAATGCTTAAATGTGGGAATACAACAGAAAAAATCAATGTGTTTCCAGATTTTTTCAGCATATCAATTCCAGACTGGCCTCTTCCATGTATTACATCTTTATACTGTGCGGAAAATGCTATATCCTCATGCAGGTCTATAAATTCCATATGCATGCATGCCAAAGTTTTTATTAATATTATTTATAAATTATACCGTAAATTCTATTACATTATCAGAAATTATATAATGGATGAGGAATAGGATACAAGAATATGGAAAAATGGCGATGGATAAACTCCTAAAATCACTGATGCAACAAGAATAACTGACAGTATGCCTATCTCTTTTCTGTTAATATCTTTGAGTTTGCCAAGCCGTTCGTTATAAATTCCGAAAATACTTTGCTGTATTGTGTATGTCATATAAGAAGTGGCCAGTATAACCTGGACTATAATGAATATGGAAATAAGCCCAATGCTCTGGAATGATGAAATTATTATTGATACTTCCCCAATAAATTCGCTTAATGGGGGCATGCCCATTGAACCAAGCATGCCAGCAACCACAAAAAATGATACATATGGTATTTCTCTGTTAATGCCCCCAAGCATATGCCGATTAATTGTTCCTGTTTTCCTTTCCATATAGGCAATGGATCCGAATACCAGTGCAACTATAAAGGAATGGCCAATTATCTGGTACATGCCTCCAGAAATATCCATTATTGCAACATAGCCATGGGAGAGCATTGATGTGCCAAATGCTATTGTGATGAATGACATATCGGATGCACTGGCATATGCAGCCATTCTTTTCAGGTTTGTCTGGCTCATTGCAGCAAATGCAAGATAAATAAGGCTGAAAATGCCAAGGCTGATGATTCCATAGGCCAGTATTTTCGGAAATATTCTGTACACTGGCTCAAGTATGCCAAGAAGCCCATATGCACCCATTGGCAATAGGGCACCGGAAAGCATTACTGATCCGGAATATGGTGCATTTGCATGTGCATCAGGCAACCATGCATGAAGTGGAAAACTCGGAAGCTTCAGGAAAAAGGCAAGCAAAAATCCGAACATGGCAAATGCTAAGTAAAATCCAGGAACAGTTTTTAAAAAACTGTATTGCATGAGCAGGCCGATCTGCAAAGTAAACAGATGGTAATGGTAAAAATAGAACATGGCGAGCGTGAATATTGAAAGCATTAAAAATAATGAGCCCACATGCATATAAATAAAGAATTTGAATGCGCTTTTCTCCCTGTTTTCCTTGCCATACCTGCTTATAAGAAAGAATAATGGAATCAATACAGCTTCCCAGAATATATAAAAGAATAAAAAGTTCCTTGAAATGAAGAGCCCCATAAGCCCCATTCCTGAAAGCATAATCCAGCCATAGAATTCAGGGCTGTATGTTGTCCGGCCAATCATAACAGCAAACAGTGCTATAAACATGGACATTATTACCAGTACATCAGTGAAGCCATCGAGGGCAGTAGAAAAATTTAATTCCATTATAATGCCAGGCGCTGTATATTTCCCAATAACTATATCATTGCTGGCTATAAATCCTCCCTTATATCCTGAAAATATATCTATAGAATAAGCAATAAAAATTAAGAGAAGCAGTATGAGCGAGATTGCAGAAAATTCTCTTGCATGTTTTTTAATAAAAAAAGATGATATTGCCAGTGCAAAAAATAAAATAAATATATATAATAGCATCATAATATCATCACTAACTTATCTCCAACACTTCGCCTTTTATATAATAATAGAATTTAAATATTTCTTATATTTGGAAAAATACTAATCATTTAAATATAACAATTGAGAATATATTTTATCATATTTATAAGGTTTTAGATAAAATATATAATAATTTACTTTTAATGCTTTGAATAAATCTTTTTTAATAAAAAGTGTGATTGTTTAAATTATATTTGCAATAAATGGCAGAATTCATTCTTAAACATCCATAACAGCAATAAAATATCAATATGCATAATTGCATCTATTCCATAACCACAGTATTTCAATGGCTTTTAAGATTAATATGCTATATGACAAAAAATACATTTTTTAAAAATAATTTTAATAAAGCTATATATTGCAATGCCCGATAGGTTTTAGAATCATTGCACTGTATCACAGTACATTCTGTCCATGATTCGCCTTTTCAATGCCACTTTCACAATTTATATTTTGTATCATAGTTCCTTGGCGTTATCATAAAATTTTTCCATGCAAATGTTTCTGAATTGCCTATTATTATGATTGTAAACATATCTATGCTTTCATTTAAAATGTTTCCGAGTTTTGCCAGCCTGGCCTCCTGCCCGTTTCTGTATGCATTCTTTATTATGCCAACAGGGGTATCTGCCTCTCTATATTTTAATAAAATTTCTATGGCTTTTTTAATAATTTGAGTTCTTTTTTTGCTGGCTGGATTGTAAAATCCTATTACAAAATCTCCATCAACTGCAGCCTTAACTCTTTTTAATACTGTACTTTCAGGTGTTAACCTGTCACTGAGGCTTATAGAGCAGAAATCATTCATCAATGGCACTCCGAGAAGTGACGCAGCAGAATTTATTGCTGTAATGCCTGGAATCACTTTTATGCCTATATCATAATTGTGGGCAGCCATGATTTCAAAAACTATTCCAGCCATGCCATAGACAGCAGAATCGCCACTGGATACAATTGCAACTTTTTTTCCAGCAAGTGCAAGCTTTATGGCCTTTTCCCCCCTCTCAAGCTCATCTTCCACGCCAGTGGGCTCAACATCTTTTTTTGAGATTAATGGCCCGATCAAATCAATGTAGAATTTATAGCCCATAATAATGTCGGAGTCTTCAATTGCAAGTTTTGCATAATCGGTCATATTTTCTAGATTGCCCGGGCCCATTCCAATAAGGTAAATACATCCCATAGGTCTTTATAGTTACTGTTCATATAATTTTTATCTCCCAATCGCATACTGTTTTAAAACTGATATCGTTGATCAGATATTTGTCTGATTTTATATTGGTTAAAAGCCGAGAGTTTATCAAGCTATAGTTCAGCATTGATCGATTCTTTTTGAAACCGATAAAATACTGATAGCAAATTCCAGCGTGCGTGGTTGTGACTATCACTATACAACAGGCAATAGTAATAAATCTAAATAAATTAAGAAGATATATTGATATACTGAAAGAATAAAAAAACAACTCTGCTGACTCACGATAAATCATAAAATTTTGTTTTATGTGCTGTAAACTCCTATAATAATGGAGAAAGTAAACACCTTGGTAAATTATAATACCATGGGGAATTTATTTTAATTATAATATATATCGTTATTTGACGTATCGTTATATACTATAAGTTTATATATAATAATAAATTAATCACTGATGGAAGATACATTGCCTACAAAAGAAAAATATAATGTGCAATATGAAAAATATCGTAATGAATACAGGCGATCGCTGGATGACCCGAATGGCTACTGGAAGGAAAAATCCGCAATAATAGACTGGCTTTCACCATTTGATCGTGTACTTGACGATTCAAAAAAGCCTTTTTTTAAATGGTTTGTCAACGGAAAAACCAATATGTCTTATAATTGCCTTGACAGGCATATTAACAATGAAAAAAGGAACAAGGCTGCAATAATATGGGTAGCAGAAGATGGGCGGGAGAAAATTATAACATATTTTGGGCTTTATAAAAGAGTAAATGCATTTGCCAGAACACTTCTGAATATGGGCATTTCAAAAGGCGACAGAATTACGATATACCTGCCAATGATCATAGAGGCGCCAATAGCCATGTTGGCATGTTCCAGAATTGGGGCAGTATTCAATTACGTTTTCTCTGGGTTTGGCGCAGAAGCGCTTGCTGAACGAATTAAGGATTCCGGTTCAAAGATGGTCATAACTGCAGATGGTGGATACAGAAAGGGAAAAATAATAGAATTAAAGAAAATCGTTGACAATGCTGTTGACATTTCAGGTGGAGTTGAATCAATAATAGTTGTAAAAAATACAGGGCATGATGTAAATATGGAATCTGAAAGGGATTACTACTGGGATGAAGTAATTGAAAATGGCTACGTAAGGCCAGAGGAACTTGATTCCAATGATCCATTATTTATTCTTTATACATCGGGAACTACTGGAAAACCCAAGGGAATAGTGCATGGAAATGGAGGATATCCTGTATGGATTGCAAATGCATTGAAATGGACCTTTGACCCTACGGATGAAGACCGGTGGTGGTGTGCAGCTGATATTGGATGGATAACCGGGCACAGCTATATAGTCTTTGCACCGATGCTTTTAGGCCTGACATCAATCATGTATGAGGGTGCAATTGATTTTCCAAAGCCCGATAGAATGTGGGATATTATAGAACGCTATGGTGTCAATATTTTATACACATCGCCAACAGCAATACGCTTAATGATGAAATTTGGAGAAAAATACCCTGAAGCACATGACCTGTCATCACTCCGTTTACTTGGCACAGTAGGTGAGCCAATAAATCCTGCAGCATGGCACTGGTACTACCATGTGATTGGCAATGATAGGTGCCCTATCATAGATACATACTGGCAGACAGAAACAGGAGGTTTTACAATAGCGCCAACAACAGCCTTTGGCATCCCCGACCTCAAGCCTGGATCGGCAACATTCCCTCTTCCTGGCATTGATGCAGATATATTTGATGAAAATGGAAAATCTGTGAAAAGCGATGAAAAAGGATATATTGTTATTAAAAAGCCCTGGCCTGGCCTCATGCTGACTGTAAACAACAATGATAAAAGATACGTAGAAACTTACTTCTCAAAATATCCCAATATATACCTCATGGGCGATTATGCTATCAGGGATCCGGAAGGATATTTCTGGCTGCTTGGAAGAAGCGATGAGGTGCTGAAAGTTTCCGGCCATAGAATTGGAACGATAGAAGTTGAGGACGCCCTTGTGGCAACAAAGGAAATCGGGGAAGCGGCTGTTTTTGGAAAGCCGGACACAATCAAGGGCGATACAATAATTGCATTTGTAACACTGAGGGATGGCTATAAGTTTGTGCCGGATATTATTGAAAAGTTTAAAAAGGAAATAAGGTCAACACTTGGCCCTATCATGGTTCCAGAAGAAATACATGTAGTAGATGCACTTCCAAAAACCAGATCTGGGAAAATAATGCGCAGAGTAATCAAGGCAGTATACCTGAACCAGCTGCCCGGTGATGTCAGCACTCTGGAAAATGAAGCATCAGTGGATGAAATAAAGAAAGCAGTTGATATAATCAAGAAGGAGAGTGGGCAATAATGGTATCAGAAAATGAAAAGAATGCAAAGCATGATGTTTTTGGCGGAGACGCAGGGCAGTTGAACAAATCACTGCTCGCAGATCCTGCATCCCTTGGGCTTGCAGCTTTTGGTTTTACAACATTTCTATTGAGTTTTGTAAATGTTGGGATTCTATCATCATCATCTGTTGGAATAGTAATGGCACTTGCCTTTGCCTACGGTGGCTTCGGGCAGCTGATCACAGGTGCATTTGAAATGCGCCGCGGCAATACATTTGGCTTTACCGCATTTGTCAGTTACGGGTCATTCTGGTTCTTTTACGGTTTTCTCATACTCTTCGCTTCTTTGAACATAATAGCACTTCCGGCAAAAGCACTTGGAATTGCACTTATACTGTGGGGCCTGTTCACACTGTATATGTGGTTAAATGCTATAAGGCTCAACCTATCACTTAATCTTGTATTCCTGTTCCTCTGGCTTGCATTTATCTTCTTAGGTTTTGGCTCATATTACGGCAGCACTCCTCTAACTCGAATTGGTGGCATACTTGGCTTCCTGACAGCATTCTTTGCTGCCTATACCAGTTTTGCCATAGTTTCAAACTCGATTAAGGAGAAGAGCATGCCACTTGGCCCGGCGCTCTTCAAAAAATAATTTTTTAATAATTTTGATCTGGTTTATATGTGATATTTATGAATATTATTCTGAAATGTACAGCAAACTTATTTTATAATGTGGATATTATGCTGGATGGGAAATTTTAAACATTATAATAATGCCATTATAAGCAATATTGATGCTGCTATGTTTTAATAACAAACAATATATTGTTAAACGTTATCCTAAATTATGGCAATAGAAGAAGATATTGCGCAATTTATTCATGATACAGAATATAAGGATATAGGAAATGACGTCAGGCACGAGGTGAAAAGAAGGTTTATCGATGCTATTGGTGTAGCACATTCTGCTATGGATTCACCAGCTGCTGCACATATTAAAAAAATGGCAGGCATATATCCCGGGAATGCAAAAATCATTGGCATGGGAACAGGATCTCCAGACTATTCGGCATTTCTCAATTCGCTATTGATCCGTTACATGGATTTCAATGATACTTACCTATCACTGGAGCCGCTGCACCCAAGCGACATATTTGGGCCTTTGATTTCACTATCCTCCCTTTATAATAAAACAGGAAAAGACCTGATTACGGCAGCAGCAGTTGGATACGAAATTGGAACGAGGCTCTGTGATTCAACATCATTGAGGGCTAAAGGCTATGACCATGTAAATTTCATTGAGATAGCAATGTCTGCTGCAATGGCAAAATTGATGGATTTAGATGTTAAAAACATTATCAATGCCATTTCCATTTCTATTGTGCCACATATAGCATTGAGGCAGCCAAGAGTTGGTGAGCTTACAATGTGGAAGGCCGGTGCTGCAGCAAACAGCGCAAGGAATTCAATATTTGGAATCATAGCCACACTTAATGGATTCACTGCACCATCTGAACCATTATCCGGGAAAATGGGATTCAAAAACATCATCGCACCGGATATGGATTTTACAAAATTGAATAGAAATAGCAATAATGGCATAATGAGGACTTACATAAAAAAATATCCTGTTGAATACCATGCTATGGATGCAGTTGAGGTATCATTAAAACTTGTAAATGAGATTAACCTGAACGAAGTTGAATCAATCGATGTTTATACATATGAGGCAGCAGTTTCAATACTTGCTGATAAGGAGAAATGGCACCCGTTAAATAAGGAAACAGCAGATCATAGCCTTCCATTCATTATAGCATCGACATTGATAAATAAAGATTTCTGGGTAAATAATTATAACGATCTCACAAATGCAGCAATAAATGCATTGATGAAGAAGATAAGAGTCACAGAGGTAAAAGAGATGACTCAACAGTATCCTGCCAAATTGCCTGTGAAAATAGTTGCAAATTCCAATGGCAGGAAATATGAAGCAGAAATTGACCTTCCAAAGGGGCATTATCTTAATCCAATGACTGACCGTGAAATAGAAAGCAAATTTACCAGGCTTACAGGAATGGATGACATGCTAAAAGACATGTGGACAATGGAGGACAGGGAGGTGAATGAACTTGTCTGATCTTCTTGATAATAATTTTACAGTGGTTCCAGGTGCATATAATCCTTTTTCTGCATTGTTGATAAAGCGAAAAGGATTCAGGGCAGTGTATCTTTCTGGAGGAGGATTGACAGCATCCATGGGGCTTCCTGATCTTGGCGTTATTACGCTTACTGAACTTTCTTCAATGGTAAGGAGCATACATGAAATTACAGATATACCGATAATAGTGGACGCGGACACTGGCTTTGGGGAAACGCTTAATGTTTACAGGACAGTTAAGCTTCTTGAGGAGGCCGGTGCATCAGCAATACAGATTGAGGACCAGGTATCGCCAAAACGTTGCGGCCACTTAAATGGAAAGGAGGTTGTTGGAACTGAAAATATGGTAGAGAAAATCCGGGCTGCGGAAGCTGCAAGAAAGAATTCCCTCATCATAGCAAGAACCGATGCCCGTTCAGTGAATGGAATAGAAGATGCAATAAATCGAGCCAGAACCTATGTTAAGGAAGGAGCTGATATTATATTTCCAGAGGCACTGGTAGATGAGAAGGAATTCAAATACTTTGCAGACAATACTGATTTTCCGCTTCTTGCAAACATGACGGAATATGGCAAAACACCGTATATCAGGTCGGAAACATTTCGAAAGATGGGATACCGTTTTGTTATATTTCCAGTTACATTATTCAGGGCAGCTGCAAAAGCAATGGATAGAACATTAGATGCAATTAAGGAGGAGGGTACGCAGGAGAACATTCTCGATGATATCATGTCAAGAAATGAACAGTATGAGGTTATAAACTATGATTTTTACCAGAACTTTGACAGGAATATTTCAGAAAAGAAAATTAAATAACCTTATAACTGTTTATTGCTACTGATATATATGATTGTCGCTGATGGAATAGAATTAATAGACGGGACAGTGGCAAATGCATACCTGGCTGAAATTTCTGGCCATTATATCCTTGTTGATTGCGGCACGCCAGGAACCGGCAGGAAAATCGTTAAATTTCTGGAAAATAAAAAAATCAGGCCTGAAACTGTTTTAATAACGCATTATCATCCTGACCACATCGGTGGATTATATAAAATATATACAGAATACAGGCCAGAAATATTTGTGCCGGATGGGGAACTTAACATCATAAATGGAAGGTCAGGGCCGGAGAACAGCAGAGTACTGCCAAAGTTTTTTGCATTCCTGCTACGTTCACCTGAAGTTTCTGATATAAATCCCGTTTCATCCATGCGCATTGATGGGATAAGCCATATAAGTACACCTGGCCATACCATAGATTCAACATCCTATGCCATTTCTGGCGGCATATTGTTTTCCGGGGATGCCGCTGTAAACAGGCACGGAAAAAT
>JAVYST010000042.1:0-12281 GCA_038729085.1 Ferroplasma sp.
CGCTTACATCGGAGTGGAATATTAAACTTACCACAATACTGGTACCATTTCAATTTAAATTGCAACAGCATTTTGAGAAAGGAACAGAGGAAGCACTGGAAAGAATTAAAAAATATATGGAAGCATCAGATCAATCATATTGATGTTTTATGAATCCCTGGCAGCAATCCAGAAAAATGGTATGGCCACATTCAGGGCAGGCTGAATTATGCCTGTATAGATAACAACGTTCACATTTGCAATTTTTATCCATGCAATCAGCACACATTTTTTAGAATTATTTATTTCTATTAAATATTTGTGATTTCAATTTGATAAAAAGTTTAGATGGAAATATTAATAATAAAATGAGGTATAAAGACAGGATCAGGCATGGATAAAATAACATTTAAGGATGGAAAATGGGATGTGCCAGATAAACCCGTTATTCTTTACACAGATGGCGATGGCATAGGCCCAGAAATTATGGATGTTGCTAGAAAAGTAGTTGATGCAGCCGTGAAAAAAGCATATAAAGGTAAAAGAATCAACTGGAAGGAAATACTCGTAGGCGAAAAAGCCTTAAAAGAAAAAAATGACAGATTTCCAGAAGAATCACAGGAGGCCATATTGAATTATCGTGTCCTTCTTAAGGCACCGCTTGGAACTCCTATCGGAACAGGCTTTAAATCTATCAATGTAAGGATCAGGGAAATGTTAGACCTTTATTCGAATATACGCCCAGTTTCATTCATGAATGGGCTTGAGAGCCCCCTGAAGCACCCAGAAAATGTAAATCTCACCATATTCAGGGAAAATACAGATGACCTTTATATGGGTATAGAATGGAAATATGACAGCAAAGAAGCAGCAGAGGTAAGATCATTTTTGAAAGATAAAATGAATGTTAACCTGCCAGCAGATACAGGGATAGGCATAAAACCAATAAATAAATTCAAAACACAGAGGATAACAAGGGCGGCTGCAAAATTCGCTATTGAAAACCACAAGAAAGAAATAACTATAATGCACAAGGGAAACGTTATGAAATATACTGAAGGTGCGTTCAGGGAGTGGGCATATGAAACGCTGGAAAATGAATTTGGAGATTATGTATCCAGGAATGACTCAAGCAAAATACTGATAAACGACATTATAGCTGACAATATGTTTCAGCAGATAATAACAAGGCCTGAAAATTATGAGGTCATACTGGCACCAAATATTGATGGAGATTATATATCTGACGCAGCAGGAGCCCTTATAGGAAACATTGGCACACTTGGCGGGGCGAACATTGGCGATACAGCAGGCATGTTTGAAGCAGTTCATGGAACCGCTCCAAAGTATGCAGGGCAGAATGTGGCCGATCCACTTGGATTGATAAGGGGTGCACAGCTAATGTTAAAATATATGAACTGGATTGAAGCCCATGATATTATAGAAATAGCAATAGGAAAAAGCATAGAAAGCAAAAAAGTTACAAAGGATCTGGCAAAATTCTTTAATGTTGATGCACTTGGAACAAAAGAATTTGGAGAAAACCTTGTCAAAATTATAGAAGGGATGTAATTTTTATTTTTAGTTTTTTCAATTATTTTTTATTGATTTTTCATAATTTCTCAATAGCAATATTTCGACCACGGCCAGAAATGCCCCAATTGTGAGCAGGCTCAGAATATCATTCAATATGAAATTAATCTGCAATCCTGTATAAGTAATTGAAATTCTTGCGATAATGATAATTATGCCTGATACAAAAAGTGGTTTTCTGTATTTCCATGTAAATTTTTCGTAGTCATTTTTATTGAGTATGGTCATTGCTTTAACATTAAACAGTACTATTAAACGATAGCGAAATTTCTTGAGTTCAAATTGTTTTACCCATGCAATTCAAAAATTACTATAATATGCTGTATAAAAAAAATAAAGGTTGAGAAGAATCACTGGATCTTAATAAATCCATTTATATCCAATATAGATTTAATATAGATTTAAACATCATTTTTCTATTATTGTATACATAATTTCATATTTTTTATACAAAGTTTTATATATACATTCCTCATACATTTTTATGGATAATACAGAAAGCAAAGTTTTAGGAAAGAGGACTAAAACAGGAATGAGAAGGGGCATGTCAACTCACGATGCAATAATGTTTGGAGTAGGAGGTGCAGTTGGATCCGGTATATTATTTGCTGCAGCAGGTGGCACATCATATGCAGGCCCTGCAGTTATAATATCATGGATACTGGCTGCTATTTTCATTGTGCTTGTAACACTGCCATTTGCAGAATACTCAGCTATGTTTCCAAGATCTGGAATAAGTGCAAGAATAGGCTATTATTCTTATGGTGCTTACGGCGGCTTTTTATCAGGATGGGGACTCTTGATATGGGCTGCAACTATACCCGCAATTGAAGCTGTTGCGGTTTCAACCTATGCATCCCTTTATTTCCCATTTCTCTACGATCCAACAACAGGCATACTTACAATAGATGGGATTCTACTGTCAATTGTACTTTTGCTTGGTTTCTTCGCATTGAACATGGTTGGAATATCAAGATTTGGAAAATTCAATAAAGTTTTAACGTGGGTCAAGATCGGCGTAGTTGTTGCGTTTATTGTGATACTTCCATTATTTATATGGCACTGGAGCAACTTCACATCAGGCTTTGGCGGCAGTGGTGGCTTCAGTGGCTTCATGCCATCAGTAGGTGGCCTTTTCATTGCAATACCTGCTTCAGGAATATTATTCTCTTTTGGAGGATACAGGCAGGTTGCTGATATGGCAGGGGAGGTAAAAAACCCAGGAAAAACCATGCCAAAAATTATAGGGACAGTTATAACTGTACAATCGCTAATGTATATCGGCATGGCAATCGTGATAGTTGGCACAGTAAGTTTTGCAGGCTTTGGAATTGCAAACGGAGATTGGGGATTTATCGGTGCACTCGGTTCACCACTATCTTCAATCATAAATCATAACATAACAAGCAATATGGCTGCAGGCGTAGCTGAACTGCTGGGTATTATGGTAGTTGTATTCTTCCTGTTCGCTATATTTTCACCCGGTGGAACATTAGGCGTATATCTTACTGGTTCAAGCAGAATACTGTTTGGATATTCAGAAGAAGATGCCCTGCCCAGCTCAGTAAGGAAAACAACGAAGCATGGTGCTCCTTATATTGCTTTAATCATAGCAGTGGTACTCGCAATTATTTTCCTTCTTCCACTTCCATCGTGGTATGCACTGGTTGACTTTGTTGTGGTAGCAGCAGTAGCAAACTTTGCAGTGGCATCGCTATCACTTCCTGTATTGAGGAGGCTATACCCAGATGTGGAAAGGCCATTCAAAATACCGCACCCAATGCTCTGGTCATTTACAGCCTTCGAAGTGGCAACGTTTTTGATATACTGGGCAACGTTTCCAACGACATTGTATGCACTTGGTGCCACGCTTGCAGGTTCAATAGTTTTCATATACCAGGCAAACAAAAAGCACTTTAAGGGGCTTAACCTTAAAAATTCGGCATGGATACCGGTTTATCTCGCTGGCTTAATATTACTATCATATATTGGCGGCACACCAACTGGTGGCATCAACCTGCTTGCATATCCACTTGACTATGTCGTGCTTGGCATATATGGTGCAATGTTCTTTGTAATAGGATTGAACAGCGCACCAAAAGAACCTCTTATGGACGCAGATGCCCTCCTTGATGCCAAAGAAGACCTTGAAGAAGCAGACGTTGGATATTAAAATATTTTTTTAGTTTTCAATAATAATTTTTAATAATTTCTATTTTGATTTTAATTTTGTTATCTGTAATTTTATTTATATTGAATATTATGCTATCAATAATTTTATCTAAAAATCTGGAATCGCCATTCAATATTTCCATAACCTGCATCACAGTATTGGCCCTTTCAATTCTATATATTATGTCATTGCCATAACCCAATTGAGCAGCTATGCCAGAGAGAAATTTAAAATCTATGCTGCTTTGTGATGAATGAAGGTCCATATTATTGGCAGCCAGTTTTGACATCTTTCCGGGCATTCCAGCTATTATTAATTTTTTTATGCCTGCATCCAAAGCCCGTTTAATTGAAAAACCCATAAAGTCGCCCACTTCAATGAATTGCTGTTCATTATATTCAGGGTAAAGCTGTTTTACAGCACCATCACTTCTGCCACCGGTGGAATAAACAAGCGTATCATAGCCAAGTTTTGCAGCTACACGAATTCCCAGTACTATCGATGCTTTCCATGAAGAATCGGAAAAGGGTATAACAATGCCCCTGGTACCCAATATAGAAATGCCACCAACAATTCCCAGCTTCGGGTTGCATGTTTTCTTTGCAATTTCTTCACCTCCCGGTACGTATATAGTTACTGTGATGCCTGAACCGGGCATGTATCGTTCTATCACTTCACTGGCAGCATTCTTTATCATTCTCAGTGGAACTGGATTTATAGCTGGATTTCCAGGTTTTACAGGCAGTCCTTCCTGTGTTACAGTGCCCACTCCTTTCCCGCCTTTTATAACTGTATCATGTGTTAAATTATATTCCACTCTCGCATGTATATAAAGGCCGGTGGTCACATCAGGGTCATCCCCGCCATCTTTTTTAATTGCAGCAGAACAGTAATTTTTACCAATTTCAATCTTTTCAACTTTAAACGTAGCAGTTTTTTTTGCTGGCAGGTTGATTTCTATCGTATCAACTCTGTTTCCTGTAAATAGCATGATCAGTGCAGCTTTCGTTGCAGCCGTGGCACAGGCACCGGTGGTATAGCCGTAACGCAGATTAGCCCTGTCAGGATTTTCTATATACATTTTAATACCTTTCAAGCTTGTGATTTATTTTTATAATTCAATATATGCATTTGTAAGTTATCATCTTTTCGATGCTTAAACTTTGTCGGTGCAGCACTTCACCATGTATTCCATTCTCAAATGGTTCTGGAAATGCCTTTTTTACCATATTATGTGTTGTAAACAATTTAATTTATCCTGATATGCAAAGAGGGTTTATAACAAAATCTGCTTTCATATATCATTGACTGGCAGGATTTTCTTTATTTAACAATAGTGCATTTATAATTGCACATGCAAGTGCGGATCCGCCCTTTCTGATCAGGTTCGTAATATAATTTCCATCCCATCCAAGAAGCATCGATTTGCTTTCAATGGATGATACAAAACCGACCGGGACAGCGACTATAAATGCCGGTTTGCACACTCCACTTTTAACAGAATCTAAAAGTGCAAGAAGTGCAGTTGGTGCATCACCGATAATGAAGATTGCATTTGGATTTTCTCTGCATGCCTTTTTCATTGAGAGGTATGCACGGGAAACACCGGATTCCCTGGCCTGTTTTTTGATGCCTTCATCTGAAATATAACATTTGACGTTGGTATAGCCACTTATGCCGGCTTTAACCATATTAATATCTGTAATTATTGTTTTCTCTGCTTTAAGATATTTAATAGCCACTTGAAAGCCTGATGAAAATACCAGAGATCTGCCAATATCAAAATCGGCAGTGGCATGGACTGCCCGAATAATAATCTGTGATTTCAGCGAATCATCAAGGTTCATGGTGTTTCTGATATAATTAAAGCTCTCCATATATATTTCTGACGGATTGAGGTTGCCTGCCATATTTTATTTTATGTTATGCTTCCTTAAAATCTTTATTATGCCATCTGCCGTATAAGACATATTTGCATTGATAACAGGGGGCCGTTTTATTATTATAAGAGAAATTCCCTTTTTAATTGCAGCATTTATTTTTGGCAATGAATGAAATCCACTGTCTTTTGTTACAATTGTATCTATTTTATAGTTTTCAAGGATTGCACTTTCCAGAGCTTCATTGAAGATTCCTTCCATAGCGATAATATTCTCTCTTTTAATATCCATATTTATCAATAATTCAATATTATCTGCAACTGGCAAAGTTCTTACAAATACATTTTTTTCATGTATAAGCTTTTGATAGTTCTCTATGTTTTTTATTCCAGTGGTGATTAAAATATTATTGCCCTTTTCTGCATATTTTACAGCTTCTATATAATTATTGGCAAATTTAATATTGTTCCCTTTAATATCACTGAATGGCCTTTCAAAACGCAGGCATTCAATTCCGAGGCTGATTGCACTGTCCATCGCCAGTGAATGGGTGTATTCGGCATATGGATGGCTTGCATCTATTATTGCACTGGCTTTAAATTTTCTGCAGCTATCTATAATGCTTTTTTCATTGAGATTGATAGAAATATTTTCTATTCCCAATTTATTGAGGCTTGAAACGTCATGGGCACCAGATGCAACTGCTATTATTTCATAGCCATTTTTCTGTAAAATAGCCGCAAGATCTCTTGAATCCGATGTTCCATTCAGCAGAAGCAGCATATTGCATCACTATCAATGCTTTGTTTCTCTGATTTCTTTCTGAAACTTTTCCAGGTCTTTTAATTTTACTTCCAGTACAAATACGCCTACATAATTGCAGTCATCACATTTATACACAGGGCCTGCTATTCCCCCTGCAATCCAGTTTAATTTTAAAGATCCACACTGTGGGCAAATTTTAACCTGTTGATAATCATCCATTAATTAACATCATAGCCATATATTTAATTATTTGCCATATTTTTATATTATTTATTGGCAATGAATAAAAAATCGATTTTGAGTTACTATTTATTCTGCTGAGAGAAAAATTAATTATCCTGGCAGTTATATTATAATACTTTTTCTTGATTTACAGTTATGGAATATAAAAATATAGTTGCAGTTCAAAATGGGCTGATAGAAACCATATACTTTAACAGGGAAGAAAATCTGAATACCATAACTGTAGAAATGGCAGATGAGATAATGGCCAAGATGGAGGAAGTAAAAACCAGCATAAAAGTTGTTATTATAGGCGCAAAAACAAATTTTTCTGCAGGCGCGGACATTAAACAGTTTAAAAATATGAATCCAGAGGAAGCATATAATTTCCATAGAAAGCTGAATGAACTTGCAATGTTTTTCAGGAATTATGATCACCCGGTTATAGCTTTTTTAAATGGCTATGTTCTCGGCGGAGGCCTTGAACTTTCATTGTCAACGGATATAAGGGTGTGCAGCAACAATGCGCGCCTTGGGCAGCCAGAGCTAAATATAGGAATAAATGCTGGGGCTGGTGGAAATGTAGTACTGCCACATGTTGTTGGCCGCAACCGTGCACTGTATATGATACTTACAGGAGAGAAGATCAATGCCCGGCAGGCTTATGAATTCGGGCTTGTAGATATCCTTGCAGATGATTCAGAGAAGGAGGCAGTGAGAATAGCAAAATTGATAGAAAAAATGCCGAATATACCGATAAAACTATCTAAAAGAGCGGTGAATAAGAGCTTTGACGGTAATTTTCAACTGTCAATGGATTACGAAGCTGCCTTATTTGGGCTTTTGTTCTCAACAGATGAAACTAAAGAAAGAATTAAAAAATTTTTTGAAAAGTAATATTTAGTTTACTGCTCAATCTCAATAAAATTGCCTGCTTCCCTTAAATTATATGTTTTTAATGTATATTTTTCCATTGGTGTGTCCGGTGCAATAAATGGGGGCCTGACCATTTTTCCTGTTTCCAGTTCAAATTCCGCATTATGGCAGGGGCATCTTACTTTATTGTTATCTTCTGTCATGTTTCCAAGTATACAGTGGAGGTGGCTGCAGATTCCATCAATGCCATAAATTTTTCCATTCTGTTTTGTTATAAATACAATTTCGCTGTCCGATATCTTGACACTTAAGTGATTGCCTGCATTTTCAAGGGCTTTAACGCCTAAAATCTTTCTCCATGCCATTATTGTTAATCTAGACAATAAATAAATGTTTTTTGTATATTCTTCAACATGTTTTTAAGAATAACTGGATTATTTATTTAATAAAATGCTTTGCAGATTCACTATAATTATAACCTGCTCAATGTATCATGGATACATTATATGAGCTTATATAAAAGTGCTTCTTTAATAATCTGATAGCATTGAATACAAATATTTATATATAAAACAATATTAAACTTTTATAATGCCAATCAATAAACGATGGTCAAAATTCAATAAAACATCTGTATCGACAGAGAAGGATGAATATGGCATATATGAAATTGCCAATAAGAATGAAACTTTATACATAGGCTCAGGAAAAATAAGGTCTTCTCTTATGGAGCATTTTAATGATGGCAATTTTCCTATTGTTGGAGCCTCTATGTACAGAATTTTATATACAAAAGGGCAGGTATTGCAGGAAAGAAAACAGAGGGAAGAGCTTAAAAAGTATTTCGAACAGTTTGAAACATATCCAAAATATAACAGGGATTAAAATTAACTATGATTAAACGCAATGCTGGATTGAAATGGATTCTATGCCTGGCCACAGATAGGCCTGAGGCCAACCAGAATATACCTCCATGCATCCGATTTTTTTTGATTTTTTGGTTCCATTGCAAATTCTGCATCAAATAAACTGCTGATTTTGGACATATCTTTTTTAAATGGCTCAACAAGTACGTTTTTCCGTATAAATCCATCCGCATTAAGAAAATAACCACTGCATTTTATAACCTGTTTAATGTTTCTGTATGCTGAATATTTATGGTGGCTTAGGTTATGCAGTACAAGGTTTGATACAGCCAGATCAAAGCTACCATTTATGCTGTTAATGTCTCTTATATCAGACTGTATGATAGAAACGCGATCAAAAATACCTGACGCTTCCATGTTTTTATTCATTCTGTTTATTGAATTGCCTTCCAGAGATTGGCCTGTAAAGGTATCCACTGCGGTGATATGTGAATTAGGAAAATAAAGTGCTGTTATATATGTAAGGAAGCCTGAACCAGCACCAACATCCAGAATTTCTATTTTACGCTGTTTCGGTATAGATAATTTATCGAATGCCTCATAAAACATTATCTTTGCAATTTTTCGAAGTTCCTCAGACTGTTTCGCCGTAGAATGGTGGTATATTCCAAAATCTATTGCCAACATAAACCCAGTGCAATTATTATAATTAACCTTTCTAATGTTATTAAAAATGTATAAAAAAGATGGGCGAATTAAAGTTTGCATGTATAGAATGAAGCCTGCCGAAATACAGTTAATTCTTAAAAAAGTTAAACAGCAGAGTATAATTTCAATCAAAAAGTTAGTTTTTTATTTAATTGATTAATATACAGATATGAAAGATTATGACGTTATTACAATAGGTGCTGGCGGAGGTGCCTACCCTGCAGCTTTCAGGCTTGCAAAATCAGGCTTAAGTGTCCTTATGGTTGATGAGAAAGGCCTCCTGTCAGGCAATTGCCTTTCAGAGGGTTGTGTCCCCTCAAAAGCGATAATAGAAACAGTGCATACATATAAAAGAATCCTTGGCTTCCAAAAATTTAAAATTGATTATAAGAAAATTGTGGAAAGAAAAGATGAGGTCCAGAACTTAAGATATGGCCACCATGCAGATGAACTTAAAAAGTCCACTGCCACTCTCATAAAAGGAAAGGCATCAATAATTGATAACCATACAATATCTGTAAGCTACGAAGGAAAAGAAACAGAATATACATATAAATACCTTATAATTGCAAGCGGCTCTTACACATTTATGCCCGAAATGCCAGGAATAGAAAATGCCATTACAAGCAGGGACTTCTTTGAATTAAATCCCGCGGTAAAGGAAGTGCCAGACTCCATTGCAGTAATAGGTGGTGGCTATATTGGCGTTGAAACCGCATCATTTCTATCAATATTGGGCTCACATGTCGAATTAATTGAACGCTCAGAGAGAATATTAATGGACATGGACCCTGAAATAGTCGAAAAATTAACTCCACTCCTACCAGATATGACAATTCGATTGAATAATGAGGTTATGTCTATTGAAAAAGCTGAAAATGGCTTTAAATTAATAATAAAAGATTTGAACGGCGAGAAGTATGCTATAAAAGTTGGCATGGTGATGATGGCAGCAGGGAGAGAGCCACTGTTACCTGATGGATTGAAGAATGCTGGAGTAGAATTTACACACAAAGGAATCTGCGTAAATTCATCAATGCAGACAAATATTAAAAATATCTATGCTACTGGAGACGTTAATGGCATAGCACCCCTGTTCCATGCAGCAAAAAGAGAATCACTTGTAGCAGCTAATAATATATTGTCTAATGGCATTCCAGATGATTACTTTAATCCTAAAAGTGTGCCATTTACCTTATATTCTATACCAAATATGTCTTTTGTTGGGATTCTTCCTGAAGAAGCGAAACGCAGCGGAATCAAATACAGAAAAGGAATATATAAAATGGTGGATGATACACTTGCAGAAGTTTACAATGAACTGGATGGTGAAATTGACCTTATCTTTGATATGAATTTAAAAATTATCGGCGGCTATGTAATTGGAAATGATGCAGGAAACCTCATAAATGAGATAGCCCTTGGGATTCAAAAAGGGCTTACTGCAAGGGATTACGCAGAACTTGCACACCAGCATCCTATGACATTTGAGGGGCTTGATACTGCAGCCAGGGAATTTTTCTGAAATATAAATATTCATTTTTTAATTTAATTTGAAAATCAGTTAAATGGGAAAAGATTAAGATATAATATAATTTGTGGATTTCCTGGCCTTTTAGGCAGTTAACAAGGCAATTCTTTTTATTTTATTGAATATTATATTATCATGAATTTTTTAACCAGGCTGTCAAGATATTCATTTCTTCTGGCATCACTTTCATCCCACCATATTATATAACAGATAAGCGATCCAAAAAATGCCCTGCGTATGGACAGTGGAATGGATTTTCCAATCATTGCTTCTCCACGGTCAAACATTTTATCAAATTCCGTGAAACATAATTCTTTCAGCCTTTCATTTAAATCTATATAATTATTTTTATAGCTTATTGTATACAAAAACAGTTTTCTCAAATCGGCATCTGCATAAATATTCATAAATTCTCTGCCAAATGCCATAAGCATTTCAGCAATATTTGCAAAATGTGTTTTATTGATTTCAGAAATAGGTTTTAACGGAACAGAAGAGAGAGCGGTTTCTATAATCAATTCCCTTTTGCTTTTGAAATAGAAAAAAACAATTCCCTTGCTCACTCCCGCAAGTTTGGCTATTTCATCCACTGTGGCTATATCATATCCTTTCTCAGAAAACAATTTGATTGCAGCATCCTGAATTTTTGATTTTTTATCACTGGCCATATATATGTGATAAGATATGGCTATATTAATTATTTGACCTATCAGTCAATAAATTAATATATAATATGACCATTCAGTCAATTAAGGATGTGATAAAATTGAATAAACTTTACGTATTTGGTTCAGAATGGTTTGGAATCGCCATATCTACTCTTGCACTTGCACAGGTATTGTTTCTTATGTCCAGAGAGGTTAAAAATTCCAGTTATGCCACAGCAGGTGATATTTTGGTTATACTTGGCATCTTAATTTTTCTTGTAGTTATGGTGCTCTGGATTGCCAGGGGCCTGACCATACATGATAAAAAATGTACACACTGGAATAACCTCACAAGATTAAGTTTCACTGCGCTTATACCAATAATAATGTTTGTGCTGAGCCACCTTTTAATATCTATTGAAGGTTTTTCAGTAAAATATGCTTATATTTACCTTTATGATTATTTCATAAATTATTTCCTTGCACTTGCACTTGGAGTAATTTTAGGATATAGATTGTATACAAAAGAGATCGGAGAGGGCGAAATAAATTATGCTATTATAATACCGCCACTTTCTATTGGAACAAGCATCTTCCTTGCAACGCCCCTTCTCTCATATTATACTGGCAATGTTGCACAGCTGATCTACTTCATGGTTATTATGGGGCTGGGCATATTTTTCTTCCTTTATATTTTTATAGGTTCAATAGCACTTTCTGGCCATATTACACATAAATCGGAACAGGTATTGCCAACAGCAATGCTCCCGGTTGGCGTATCCAGCCTGATATTGATAAATTTGCTTTCTATATCATCATTTGGAACTGTAATATCCCATATTGGCATAAGCATATATACAGTAGGTTTTATTTCGATACTTCTATGGGGATTCGAGGTGTGGAACTTTCTGGTGGTATTCATAATAATAATCAGAAAAAGCAGGATTGGCTATATGTCTGCATGGGCATATGGTTTCCCACTTGGATTATTTGCAACATCAACATTTAAATTGCAGGTGTTTACGCATTTTACAGATTTTC
>JAVYST010000043.1:0-12267 GCA_038729085.1 Ferroplasma sp.
TTCCCTTTTCCTGTTCTGAAAATGCACACAGCATTGCTTCTATATCATCATGGCCTTCAGCCTTTGCTGCATTTGCAACATTTGTGTATTCTGAAACATGCTGTTCAGCTTCTTCCTTTGCCATATCCGAGATTATCTTATGCATTCCTGCTCTGTTTAATGTCTCGGCTATTCCCTTTTCCTGTTCTGAAAATGCACACAGCATTGCTTCTATATCATCATGGCCTTCAGCCTTTGCTGCATTTGCAACATTTGTGTATTCTGAAACATGCTGTTCAGCTTCTTCCTTTGCCATATCATTGACAAGTGCCTGAACTCCCTCATATTTCACCAGAGTAGCAAAAATTGCATTAAAATGGCCAAGTTCTACATTTGCCTTCTCTTTTAATTCCTTAGCAGTTTCTAAGTCGCCTATTCTCTCAAAGTATCCTGCTGCTGCATTCAATCTCATATGGTCTTCTGCATTAGCAGTTAAGAGCTCTTTAAGCCCTACTTCGGTCTTTTCACCTAACACTATCATTTTAATCATATTAATAATCATTTAATGTATAAATACTTATTTATCACAGTTCTGAATTTTAGTTTATCATATTTAATTGATTTACGCAATAAAATTTATATTATTTATTAAATAAGTTTTATTTCATCGATATTCGGCAATAAATGTTTATCTGCCATGATCCTGTAAAAAAATTTAAGGCCCTGCTCTACTTCGCTGACAGGTACATTATATTCTTTCATATCAGCTCCGATTGTTCCTTTTATTACCTCGAGGCTTATATCAGAATTTTGCACATCCCTCATTAATTGAACATCGCGCGGAAGTATTTCATTCAAATGCAATTCAGCATATTTTTTGCTTTTATTGTAGAGATCTTTAAACTCGAGTACAGTGTCCATGCCCAGTTCAGAGTTTATAACAACCATGCCCATTGGCATTGGCTTATTGCCAGAAAGCAGTTTCCACATATCCCACATGCTTGCCAGCCTGAAAGGTTTTACACCCATTCGTTCCAGTTCATACATGGCTTTAAGCTCATGCACTGCGACCATAACGCCATCCCCATTAACCATTGCATCTACTTCATCCAGAACTCTGTGTACAACAGTTAACTTTTTATATTTTCCGATTAAAAGTTTATATAAATTAAATGCTGTTGTATTTAAGCCATGCACAATTATATTTGATTCTTTGATCTGGGCAAGGTCCATTTTCTTCATAGATAGAATGGGCATGCCGGTAATTCCATCTACTGCTGAGGCAACAGCGCTGGAAAGTATGTAATAATCGTTCTGTATGTATGGATAAATGGCTGCAGATGGCACTGAAATGTCAACATCCTTTTTTATAATCTTGTCGTTTACTTCCTGTACAGTTGGTATAAATTCAAATTGGAGATCCAGCTTTTCTGATCTTACTTTGCCATCTATAATAGGTATAAATGGATAGAGATCGCCTGAATCTGCCAGTGCTCCCACTTTAATTGTTTTCATATAACAAAATTAACAAGAAGTATTTAAAATCAATGAATTTTTTACCATAATTTTTATATCCTTTTATAATATATTAATGTATGATTAAAGTGGCACTCACCCAGCTTAAGCCAGTGGCGGATAAAGACATAAGCATACGGAATATAGAACATTATGCTGCAACCGCTGCATCCAATTCTGCCAATTTAATTGTATTCCCGGAATATTATATGTTCTATTCATCTTCCAGGGACGCAATAACAAAAAATTCAGAAACGCTATCAGGTGATTATGTAAAGAAATTAATAGGAATTTCCACAATATATAATATAGGAATAATAACAGGAATCAACGAACTTTATAATGGCAATTATTACGATACTGCAGTTTATGTGAATAATGGTATACTGGCAAATTACTATAGAAAAACACACCTTTATGATGCGTTTGGATACAGGGAATCGGACATATATACGTACGGAAATGGCCCATTTAAAATTTCTACAATTGGTGATGTCAATTTTGGAATGCTCATATGCTATGATATAAGATTCCCAGAAGTATTCAGAAATTATTCAATGAATGACGCTGATGCAATAATTTTAATTTCTGCATGGTTTGCAGGACCGGTGAAGGAGGAACAGTGGCTTTCACTTATTTCAGTGCGTGCCCTTGAAAACACAGTATTTCTTGGAACATCGAATTTAATAGGCGATGGTTTTACAGGCATCACCTCATTTACTGATCCTATCGGCACAGTAATATGCAGAAGTTCAGAAAGCGAAGATTTAATATATTGCAATATAGACAAGGAAAGGTTGTCTGCTGTGAGAAAAAAAATGCCAGTGCTCAAACAGAGAAGGCCTGAGTTATACCGAACAGGTTAAGGCAATGATTTATATAATAATGAGAAAAGAGATATCAAAATATCTTTTAACTGCTATTTCATGCAACCACCTTTTTTATAAAATTAATAAACAGGAAGATGAAAAAGTAAAACTTGATTTTTTGCTGGTATATTATATAAGCAACGAATTTATTGAGTCCTATCTTTTTAATAAAGCACTTTCTCCAAAAGATATTTCTGAAATTAACGTACCGTTGAATTATGCAAGAATTTCCCATTAAGCTTCGAATTCAAAAGTAGAATTCCTGTATTGAATCCACACTTTTTGCATTTGCCATCAACTGTAAGCCCCGTTACTTTTGAATCAAAATAATGCCGGGAAATTAAAAGGTTATGGCATTGTGGGCAGTAAGTATTCTCATAATTGCCCTCAGGCACATTCCCAATATAAACATATTTCATGCCAAGCTTAATCGCCAGATCATAATGATCTTTCAGTATCTGCAATGGAGTCAATGGTATTGCCATTTTATAGTCCGGATGGTATCTTAGAAAACTGATCGGAATATATTCTCCTGCAATATCCTTTATTCTATTTATCATTGTCGAGGCATCCTCCAGGTTATCCCCTATTTCAGGCACTACAAGATCAGTGACCTCAGTATGTATCCCATAGCCTATTGCCATTTTTATTGTATTATATATGCTATCAGCAGAAAGGACATAAATATATTTATTATAAAAGCTTTTGCTTCCATTTCCCTTGAAATCGATAGTTATTGCATCAAGAAACTCTGATGCCATTTTCATAGACTCTACTGTCTCATATCCATTTGTAACAAATATATTAATAAGGCCATGTTTATGCGCAATCAATCCCACATCACGGGCATATTCCATAAACACGGTCGGTTCATTGTATGTATATGCTATTCCATCGGCATGATTTTTAATTGCCAGTTCTACTACCTGTTCTGGTGTTGTGTAAATACCAGAAACAGTTTTTCTCTGGCTCATATCATAATTCTGGCAGTAGCGGCAGGCAAAATCACATCCTGATGTTCCAAATGAGAGAATTCTGGCACCGGGATACATATGCAAAACAGGTTTTTTCTCTATCGGATCCATATTGAATGAATATGGCATATTATAAACATCCAGCTCCATGCCTTCTGTGGTTGCAGTCCGCACACCGCAAAATCCACTCTGGCCAGCCTTTAAAATACAGTATCTTTCGCATGCCGTACACTGTATTTTTCCATCTATATAACGGAATAATTGAGCCTTCATGATATTCTATCTGATGCCTACTATATAAGCCTTGCTATTATATGTAAAAATTAACGGTATGCCAGCATTGATGCATAGCCAACAACACGTTTCTTATCACTGCTAAAATCGCCAGAATTGCTGTGGTTGAGCAGTGCAATCTTTCCTCTCATATATTTTGTTACAAGCATGAGTATTGCAATGGCTCCATAGCCACATGCAGTGATATTATACTTTTTAATATCGTCATAAAATTTAACGGTTCTCATATTTATAATATCCTTTATTATAATATCATCAAGCTCATTGTTCCTGTCAAATGGCAGATAATGGTTTAAATCTGAACTGATTATTATAAGTGGTTTTTCATCCATAGTTTCTATAGTCTCTGCTATATCCCTTGCTATATCGGGGCTCTGCTTTCCAAGTATAAGTGGCACAAATTTAAAATTATGGTTGAAAATGTACTGGAGAAATGGAAGCTGAACCTCTATAGAATGCTCTACATTGTGTGATTCTTTGTCATCTTTTATAATGTCAGATTTGTTTAGAATCTTTTGCGCAAGTGCCGAATCTATTTCAGCATCGCCCATTGGCGTATTCCAGTAACCATTGCTATAAATAGATGGATATCTTGGATATCCATAATGGTTAGGGCCAATTATAAGAAAAGGCCGTTTTTTTACCTCTTTTATTATATTATAAGCATATGCAGCTGTGTGGCCAGAGTATGCATAGCCTGCATGTGGAACAATAATTCCTATTAATTTTGAATAATCTATATGTATTGTTTCACATTCTAATAATTTTCCAACATCCTGCTTAAGCTGATCATAATTGTCAGGATAAAAGGCACCTGCAACATATGGTTCTCTTATTGTTTCCATATATAAGTATAACTATTGTTTATATAAACTTTATATAAAAGTTTAAATTAGCCTTTAGAATTATTAACTATGTTCATGGGAAATGATCAATTTCTTAAAAGTTTAACTGAAGACGATGGAAAAATTTTAATAGCAGTAGCCAAAAATACTATATCATCAAAGTTTAATGGCATGCAGCTGGATGCCAATATACCGGATAAATTACAGACAAAGGCCGGAGCATTTGTTACGATCAACCAAAACAGAGAACTGCGTGGATGCATAGGCTATCTCAATCCTGTGATGCCCCTTGTTAAGGCTGTCCAGAAAGCTGCTTATAATGCTGCATTCAGTGATCCAAGGTTTAACCCTTTATCCATGGAAGAGCTGAATAAAATAGATATTGAGATTACAGTGCTTGGAGCCCTTGAAAGAATAAATGCTGATGATATTAAAAAAATAATTATTGGGCTGCACGGGCTTTATATTAAAAAAGGTTTTAACTCTGGAACGCTTCTTCCACAGGTTGCTGTGGAAAATTCCATGACACAGCAGGAATTTTTATCAGAAACATGCATTAAAGCCGGAATGGATGAAAACTGTTACAAATCCGCAGAGATATATAAATATGAAGGGCGAATATTTCATTAAAAGAGATTTTTATAAAAATAGAATAAATATTATAATATTAATTTAGATAAAATTCAGTTTCTCTCCATATGCATGGTCAGCAAGCTTTTTCAGTTCCTCATTGCCATAGAATAAAGATTTCATAACTATAGCATCCCTGTAAAATTTTTCAACTCCAAAATCCTTAAAGTAACCGTAACCTCCATGGGCATTCAATGAGTACCTGGTTGCTTCAACTATGGATTCCATTGCAAAATTATAAACATAGTAACTATCTATATTTCCATAGAGAATTCCTCTGAGTATGTTCTCTCTGGAATACAGTCCTGAAAGCCTGAATGATACGGGCTCAAAATCTCTTAAATTATTTCCAAATGCCTTCCTGACTCCAGTATAATCCATGGCCTTCTTTATTGATTCTGACATCATGCCCAGGGCCATAGCTGACAATGCTTTATAGGATTTTTCCATAATTTTGGGTTTCCTTGAATTTTTATCAAGCACATTGTATTCATTGTCAAGTTTTGCGTTTCCAAACTTCAGGCCACGGTAACCCATAAAATCTTCTTCGCTATATTCCATTTTTCCATTGACAATAGTTGTCTGCCCGTTAAAAATAATCAATTTTTCAGCATCTACATTGAGAATTGATGGCAGTTGCCCTCTAATTTTTGCTGACTGGTTCAGGCTGTATTCATTATTTATGAAATCTACAGAAACATTAAGTTTTCCGGATGAAACATCAGATAATGAAGCTTCGGCATCAGTGCCTTCAACTGCAGGAAAGTAAAGTGAGTTGGCCATAAAAATTTTCATAGCAACCGATGGCGAATATCTTGAAATTTCCTCAAGAATTATATTGTATGATGCTTCATCCAGTGCAGAACCCCCGTATTTTTCTGGAATTGTAGCTCCAAGAAATCCCTGTGAGGCAATGCTATTAATCACTTTTCCTGTAATTTTTTCTGATTCAATTTTATTTTCATCAAGATTTTTCTCACAGAATTCTATAAGTGTTTCTTTTAAAATATTATTTTCTTCATTCATTCACTCACCTTTTAAAATATACCTGGCTATGACAAGTTTTTCAATCTCGCTGGTGCCTTCCCATATTTCCATAATTTTTGCATTTCTGAATATACGCTGTACGTTTTCATGCAATGATTTATCTCCAAGCATTTCTATTGCTGCCTCAGAGGCAATAACGGCTGTCTCGCTTCCATATGATTTTGCCATGCTGGTAAGTTCTGGCCTTGGCTTGAATTCAAACAGGTATGTCGCTGCATTATATGTCATCTGCCTTGTGGCTTCAATTCTTGTCCCTATGTCGGCAAGCTGGAACATTGAATTTTCATCTTTTATGTTATTTTCCTTCACATAACCGGTTATTTTATCAAAAGCACCTTCTGCAATGCCAAGGGACTGTGCTGCAACATAAATTCTGCTAATATTGAAAAACATCATTATATAATAAAATCCCCTGCCCTCTTCTCCTATAATATCATCAGCTGTGAGTTCAATATTGTTAAAGAGCAATTCCGCAGTATTTGTAGCCCTGACACCAAGCTTATCGACAAGCTTATTTGCGGTAAATCCTTTTAATTTTGTGTTCAATAAAAAGGTTGTAAGCCCGTGGTGCGGATTGCCATCATCAGATGTTCTTGCTAACACAACCAGATAATCTGCTATTCCACCATTTGTGATAAACATCTTTGAACCGTTTAATATATATTTATTTCCATTCTTTTTTGCTGTTGTTTTCAATGCAGCAACATCACTGCCACCTGAGGGTTCTGTTACACCAAGGCCAAGTATATACTTTCCACTGTATACATCATTGAGAATTTCTTTTTGCTTATCATTGCCAAAAAGCATTATAACCTCACTTCCAAAATATGGGGTTGTAATGGCAATTCCAAGCCCTGCATCAACTCTGCACAGTTCCTCTATTCCTATCAAAACTTTTGCCGGGCTCTGCATATCCACTATGCCAAGATCAAGCGACTTTTTTCTGAGGGCATCTGGATATTTTTCTTCCCTGTCATATTTAGCAGCCGTTTCCTCATTAAATTCTTTATTGGCGAATTCTCTTATCTTTTTTCTGTATTCATCATATTCTTCAAACATTTAAACACGCTCCAGTAACATTGAATAGCCCTGGCCGCCGCCAACACAGAGCGTTGCAATGCCCAGGTCTTTTTTCTTCTCATCAAGCGTCCTTGATAATGTGCCGGCTATTCTGGCACCTGTTGCACCAAGTGGATGGCCAATAGAGATGCCACCGCCATGGATATTTACTTTATTAAGGTCTAGGTTGAATTTATGTACTGCATTCAATACTACAACTGCAAAGGCTTCATTGATTTCCCAGAAATCTATCTGGTCTGCAGTTAAATTATTTCTCTTAAGCACCTTTTCGGTTGCCGGTACTGGCCCTTCACCCATAATTGTAGGATCAACGCCCGCTGCTGCAAAATCTACAATTTTTGCCATAGGTTTAAGCCCATATTCCTTTGCCTTTGTTGCAGACATGAGCATTAATAGGGATGCACCATCATTCAGGGATGATGAATTTGCCGCAGTAATTATTCCATCTTCACTGTAAGCTGGTTTTAATGATTTTATCTGTTCAAGTGAAGTATCTCTCCTTATGCCGAGATCAACATCTATGGTTTTTCCATTTATTGTAACTGGCATAATTTCACCCTTCATAAAGCCATCATCATATGCCTTTGCAGCCCTTATATGCGAATTATATGAATATTCATCCATTTCATCACGGGATATTTTTCTTAATTTTGCCAGCTTTTCTGCTGTAAGCCCCATGTTATAAGATACGTTCATGTTGAACTTGGAGTATTTTGGATTCACCATCAGCTCCATATTTGGTTTGATAAATGGATTGTCGATGCCAAGTGGCACATGCGTCATATGCTCCATTCCGCCAGCAAGGATTATTCCTGCCTTCCCTGTCATTATCTCCATAGCACCTATTCCAGTAGCATTCAATGATGATGAACATGCCCTGTCCAGTGACATTGCAGGCACACTTACAGGAAGGTCTGCAAGCAATACTGGATGCCTTCCTCCATATGTCCAGTTCTCGCCGGCCTGAAATGCGCATCCGGTAATCACATCATCTATTTCATCTGCCTTTATCTTTGTTTCTTTTACCGATCCGCGTATAAGCTCTGATAACAGCTTATCCATTCTTACATCATTATATGCATCCTTTTCAGGGTCTCTTGGGCGTGCCCTTGAAAATGGAACTCTTTTATAATTGACAATATATACATCTTCCATAATTTTCACTCCATTTTTTTCATTAATGCTTTTTTATCTATTTTTCCTGTTCCAGTCTTCACAAATTCATCCACGAATATATAATCATCAGGAAGCCAGAATTTTGCAATTCTCCCTGTATCTACATATTCCTGCATCGCTGCAATTATATCCTGTTTTTTCGCTGTGCCAAGTATGAAAGCCAGTGGGCGCTCTCCCCATTTCTCATCACTTTTCTTTGCTACTGCCACTTCATTGACACCGGGTACTGAACTTATAAGGTCTTCCAGTACCATAGTCGGTATAAATTCACCACCAGATTTTACAGCATCGCTTTCTCTGTCAACTATTTTAATATAACCTAACTTGTCAATAGTTGCAAGGTCACCGGTATGAAGCCACCCATCTACCCATAATTTAGCAGTTTTCTCTGGATCTTTTATATAACCTTCTGTCAACCATGGTGCTTTTACTATGATTTCTCCTATTTCACTGTTGTCATTCTTTATATCCCTGCCATCCCGAACGAGGCGAATCTCAACCATTGGTATCGGTATTCCTGTTTTTCTCCTGTAGATTTTTTTATCCTTTTCATCCATTTTCATTACTTCGCTATTGTAAGTGGCAAGTGTAAGTATAGGCCCTGTTTCAGACATTCCATAGCCAGTCATAAGCGTCATTCCCAGTGCTTCAGCCTTTGCTGCTAACCCCTCATTGAGTGCAGCACCGCCAATTACAACACTTGGCTTCAGCTTTTGCAATATTTCTGGCCCTTTTTTTGCCTGCATCAAAAGATAAAGTATAGATGGCACCATGGCCGAATTGGTAACGTGCTCCTTTTCCATTGTATCAAGTATCCTGTCCCATTCATATTTTCCGGGAACGATATATTTTATTCCCCTCATAAGTCCAAAATATGGCATGCCCCATGCGTGTACATGGAACATTGGCACAAGTGGAAGAAGAACAGAAGTTTTTGCGAGATTTGATGGGGAATCTGTTAGTGCAGATGCTGATGCGAGGCTGTGAAGTATGAGCTGCCGATGGGAATAATAAACGCCTTTAGGCAATCCAGTTGTTCCTGAAGTGTAAAATAAGGTAGCTATTGCATCTTCCTCTGGAGGAATTATTTTTTCATTGTTTTCATTCAGCATTTCGGCAGCACTGTAAACATTAGGCAGATCATATTTCTTATAGCCATTCTCCGAATATACAATAAACCCTTTGATAAAGCCAAACATGCTTTTAAAGTGCAATAAAATTGGCATAAAATCATCATTGACGACAATGTAAGTATCCTCTGAATTCTCTATTGTATAATATAATACTTCCTGCGGATAGCGTATATTTATCATATGGATGGTTGCGCCTATCATAGGTATTGCGTAATAACAATACATATAATTTATAGTATCATAATCAAGAACTGCTACTCTGTCTCCAGGCTTAACTCCAATTTTAATCAGGTTGCCTGCAAAATTTTTGACATTTCGGTAAAATTCAGTGTATGTCAGCTCAATATCCTTATAAATAATTTTCTGGCCTGGGTTTGCTAAAACAGCTGCCTCCAAAAAATTATTTAAGTTTAATTTGTACTCTACCATAGAATATGATGTATCATTTATTTATAACTGTTGCCATTGTGAAATTATACCTTTAATCTCTGTAATAAGCTAGTGCGCTGTAGTTTTATATTGCAATTTTAAAACGTTAAAATAAGCAAGAATATGCATATTATATTGATATTCTGAATCTTTTGGCATGGATGCTGGAAAGCATAATTTCCTGGGCAAAAAGCATATAAGCCCCTGATTGATTTGAGTTTATGATTAAGAGTGTTGCAATAGTTGGTGCTGGTGTCATGGGGCATAGCATAGCAGAAGTTTTTGCGCTTAAAGGATATAAAGTAAATATAGAAGATTTTTACCCTGAAGTTATAGAAAAGGCAAAGGTTGGAATAGATAACAGCCTTAATAAGCTTATAGCTTCTGGAAAGCTGGATCAGAATGGAAAAGAAAATGCACTGAAAAATATCACTTATTATAATAATATAAAGGATGCAGTGGCCAGTGTTGATCTTGCCATTGAAGTTGTTCCAGAAGTATTTGCAATTAAAGTAAAAGTTTTAAAAGAGATTGCAGAAAATACCGATAAAATAGTAGCGTCTAATACTTCAAACATACGCATAACTGAAATGGCAGGCGAAATTAAAAATCCGGAGCGGTTTTTAGGAATGCATTTCTTTAACCCGCCTATCCTTATGAAGCTTGTAGAGGTAATCAAGGGTGATAAGACATCCATGAATTATATAGATGAGATTGCCGAACTTGCCAGGAACCTTGGAAAGGTACCTATAAAGGTATTGAAAGATGAGGCTGGCTTTGTTGTTAACAGGATTTCTGCACCAGAAATGCTTTTACTTTGCAATGCTTACAGCTCAGGAATTGCAAAACCAGAAGAAATAGACAAATACTTTAAATCCCAGGGCCTTCCAATGGGGCCATATCAATTGTTTGACTATGTTGGGATAGACACAGTTGTTGATTCATTAAAATATTATGGAAAGGAACTTTCACCTGATTATGCAAAATGTACAGCCTTTGATTCATTAGTAAAAGAGAAACATCTCGGGCTTAAAACAGGTTCAGGCATATACAGATGGGAAAATGGAAAGGCACAGATACCTGATGGAAATGAAAGCGAAAAAATCAGCCTTATGGATATGTTTGCACTTGAAATCAACGAGGCAACAAAATTAATAGAGGATGGCGTTGCATCTCCACAGGACATAGAAACTGGCGTGAAACTTGGCCTAAACCGCCCATTTGGGCCAATTACTGTAGCGAATGGATTGAGCAATGATGAGGTTCTTGAAACACTTGATCGATTGCATAAAGAATATAATTTAGAGGTCTTCATGCCATCAAAAACTCTCTTGGACCATAAAATGAAAGAAGCTGTTGCTGGAAAGCCCGCTGAATCTCCAAAACAGGAGAAAGCTGGCATAATTGACTATACTGTCGATGGAAAAGTTGGAATAATAACACTCAAAAATGGAAAAAATAATTTGATGAGCTTTGAATTGCTGAAGGCTATAGAAAAACAGCTTGATGACTTAAATGGAGATAACAATGTAAATGTAATAGTTATAAAGGGCAATGAAAGGGCTTTCTCTGCCGGTGCAGATCTGTCACAATTTATCAGCAACCCATTTATGTTCATGCAGATATCAGCCACTGGAGAGCGCATATTTGATAGAATTAGAGGCATGAATAAAATATTTATTGCACAGTTAAGGGGATATGTACTTGGTGGCGGGCTGGAACTGGCACTTGCGTGCGATATAAGGACTTCGCTGCCAGATGCCACCATTGGATTTCCTGAAACATCGCTTGGCCTTATACCTGGATACGGAGGAAGCCAGAGATTGCCAAATCTAATCGGCATTTCCAGGGCAATGGATATGATACTTACTTCCGATAGGATATCTGGAACAAAAGCGGCTGAATATGGAATAATTACAAGGCTATTCCAGGATGATATAGATGGAAAGACTCTTGAACTTGCAAAGGACCTTTCAACAAGAATTTCACCGGCATCTGTTTATGTAGCGAAACGCCTGGTTTATGCAACATCAAAAATGAATTTAGATGAGGAAGCCCTTTCTATGGGCTTATTGTATTCAGGAAATGATCTTAAGGAAGGTGTTAAAGCATTCCTTGAAAAGAGGAAGCCAGATTATAAAGGAAATTAAATTTTAATTTTTTAAATAAAATTTAATAATAGATTCTTATGTACTTATATTTATGAATGATAAATACCAGAAAAAGAAAAAAATCAGGGAATTTAGGAAAGAGGCCAGCTTATTCCTTCGATATGTTCTTGGTATACATATTTATA
>JAVYST010000044.1:0-12196 GCA_038729085.1 Ferroplasma sp.
CAACAGGATTTTTAAATTTTGTGGCCACAATATAATTTATTTCGCTGAAATATTCAGATTTTTCATATTTTTTTATGATTGACTGGAGAATACTGCTGAATTTTATGTTTTTATCTTCCAAATAAAGCTCTTTAATAAATTTTCTTATCTGTATTTCCAGCCTCTTCCCGGAAAGCGATGATACCATCATAGCAATAAAATCAAGCTGCCCTTCTGAACTTACCTGAAAATCAAGGTATTCGCCAACTGTTAAATTAACTGCCTGGCCAGAATTATACTCATTCAATGGGTCTATTATAAACACACTTTGAACATTCTTGGTTTTTCTGTAAAGCATGCCAGCAAAAAAAGACTTTCCAGAACCTGTTTCTCCTGTAATTGTCACATTGTACGATGTGCTTTTGAATATATCTATATAAGCAGGCATTGTTGTAGTGCTGTTGATTCCAGCAAGAAAGCCGGGGCCTTCTGGAATTTCTGTAAAGGAAACGGGCATAATTTCAGAAAGGGAAGCGGCATCAAGCATATATTTAGTCCCCTGTTTTTCCAGCTTAAGTGGATTGAATGTATCACTGTTAAAAAAGTCCCAATTTGAAGTACTTATACCATGGAACTGCATGTTTTTCATAAAGTTATCAACCCTGGATTTTAATTCCACTGGGTGGCTGGCCAGTACTGTAAATCGCATATATGAATTGTACAAATGGTCGCATCTGGCAAGATATCCTATGTCCTTTACCTGATTTTCAACAGTGCCATTATTTCTATTCTTTTCAGATTTTATTTCTGCAATCCTTGCAGCTTTCATTCTGGCCAGCATATTTGCAATATTATTAATATGGCTTAATGTTAAATTTATTTCAATGGGGAATCCCATACTTTCTATCAGAAGTTCATAAAAATAATCGCCTGAATAGTTTAAATCTTTCAGGTCAATAATAGCTCCATACAGGTTTTCTGACATAAAATAATGCTTCTTTACATTAATATTATCATAAAAGAAACTTTTTATAAGGCTTTCATCAGTGACCATCCGGAATTTAATTCCACGAAGGCTTTTTATCCGGTTCAGATCATTTTTAATCATAGTTATGGCAGAATTGAAGGAATGTGCTTTGACTTTTAGAATCAAAAATGTTCTGTAATAGATCAATGTTCTATTCCCAGCATCATAGGGTTTGGGCATTTCCACATATTTTGTAATTATTGCAATATTAGATCCAATGCCACTTAATAGCTCGTTATATGCCTGAAAAAACAGTTTTTTATTACTATCGGTATAAAGCTCCTGATTATTAATTTCTATAACGCTAAAAATGGTATCGCCATACTTGCAGTATAAGTTTTCATCCTTTAGAAACTCAATATTTGCATTTTTTGAACCAAGGCGAAAATCATATTTTTTAAAATAGTATAGATTTGAAAAATCAAATTTAATATAAAACATGAATATATAATATGAAAGCGATGCAACCGCTGCCAGAAGTGGGGAAATATCAAAAAGTATGGCAAAGATGGCAATACCTGCAATAAGTATGAGGAATTTTTCAAGTGGCATTCCGTAAATATGTGATTTAAAATTATATATATTAGATACAATTTTAATTTATACCACCAGTTTCACCGACTATGCCCGGTACGGTTGCATCCATGAAGCTTCTATCATCTGTTCTTATGCCGCCTGAGTTTAAGAGATCTCCTGGCGTGATGCCACCATAACCCATATTTATGTCACTTAAAACTGCATCAGAAGTTATAAAATTGAAGCTGTTCCTGAAATAGCCATATAATTCTGTCATAAAAAAAATTGGAGCAGTTGCAGATACATAAATTATCCCAATTTCTAAAAATACATTGTTAAAAAAGTTTAATGTATAAAGCATCATAATGGAAAAAAATGGGAAAAAGGAAAGTTCAAAAAACAGCCTGTAAAATTTAATAACTGTTTTGCTGCTATTTGGAATCATAAGAAGAATTGATGAAACTGGAAGTATGAGAATAAAAAATATTATCAATGCCTGCCTTATTATAAGAACACCGAAAAGCATTGCAATGGCAAGGATAAACGATCCGGTAAATAATAACGATAAAATATTATTGCTTATTGAAAGATTAATAAATATAATATTATCCCAATTGCCCGTCAACCCATAAATGGAAGAATAAAATATTGAAGATATCGATAAAATGAATATAGCAATTCTATAGGATGATTCAAAAAGTATGATGGCTGCCATAAATTTGATCAATAATTTTGATGGCGAATAGGGCTCAATAAATGAATTATAAATTAAAAGGGAGACAGTAGAAATGAGCATTGCGAGGATAATTATATCAGAATAAATGCTGTTAAAAATAAAATAATAAAAGTTTAAAAACCCATTTGTTGGCGTTATAAATTGTTTATATGAATAATTGGGGTTCAAAGCATATTTAACTGTAAAATTCCAGAGTATAATTATTGTTGGCTTTGCAAGTTTAATTATAATATTGAAAAAATTCGAAATTAAAGTTTCGTAATTCATATTTTGCCCGTCACAATATAATTGAAAATACTGTAAAGTATTCCAGATATGGCCATTATGTAAATTACTGTGCCAATTGCTGCGTTTTTAAGCCTTTCTTTTGCAACAAGTTTTTTTTCAACATCTGTGCTGAAAAAATTCAGGGCTATTGGGATCCATAAAAGGGCTATAAATATAGCAGAGACGGAAACAGCGATATCCATAACTCTTCCCATCATCGCGTTCAAGCCTGTTACTACATAATAAATCAACATCTATTGGTATAAAAAAGAAATATAAAAAATGTTGGTTAATTGCAAGTATTATCTTTAAACTTTGGTTATAAAATACAATTAAAAAAAAATTTCCATGGCCTCTTGAGGCAATAAATTTTTATTGAGCTAGATTCCTTTATTAACATTAAATTGAGATCCAATTTATCTATATTCTTTTATATTATATCAATTATATATTTTAAAAATGAAAATTTAAAACAACGTTCTCTGCCTTTCGTTATTATTGAACTCAAGTTCATTCAAACCGAGGCTATTTCTGAGAAAGTTTATCGTGGCAGGTGAAAAACCCTGAAAATGGTTGTTTGAATATATATATGCAATTTTTGCATTTCTTCCCTTATTTTTAATATTGGTTGCATAACGTTTAATATCATCTTTGCGGTCAATTTTCACGCCATTAAAATTATCTATGGGCATAGAATGGTCTCCAACCATCCTCACATATAAAAAATCAGATGTCATTACAGGCGGAGCCTCGATATAATTCAATAAGGACCATACCATTGCAATGCCGTTTTTCCTTAAAAGTGAATAGATATCGTCTGCAAACCATGACCTGTGCCTGAATTCAATTGCAAAACGCATTTCATCAGGTAGCAATTTTATAAATTCATCCAGTATGCTATAGTTATATGGCATATCAGGAGCAGTCTGGATTAGAATAATGCCTAATTTACTGCTAAACATTGATGCAACATTGAAAAAAGACTGAAGTTCATTTTTTACATCTAGAAGATGTTTTTCATGTGTGATTGACCGTGGCATTTTCAGGGAAAAAAGGAAATTATCCGGTACAGCATCATACCAGGCTTTTACCGTATTTTCATGTGGAAGGCCATAAAATGTAGAATCAACTTCTACGGTATTAAATATGCTGGAATAGAAATGCAGGTATTCATCTGGCCTTGAATGCATCGGATAAAAAACCCCATTCCAGGAACGATAGCTCCAGCCTGATGAACCCATTTTAAATTCCATTTTATATCACTGTTTTATTCATTTATTTCTTTAAATTATTTCCATTTATGTTTTTCATATTAGAATAAAAATCAACTTCACGATCATTGCCCTGATCCGCTTTTCCATTTTTATTTTCAAATTTGAGTTTATAAAGTGGTTTGCCAAATATCTTATATATAAGCTGGTTTCCAGAATTAAAGTTCATAAGAAATTTACCCTGCAATTTTTTTAAAACCATTTTTAAATCCATATAGTCACTTTCGGTGAAACCATCTGAATACCAATCCTTTCCAGGGTAAGGCGGATCCAGGTAAAAGAAACTCTTGGGTGAATCATATTTACTCAACAATTCCCTGAAATCAAGGTTTTCGACGGCCATATTCTCAATTATGCTCTCAGACATGCTTAAATTTGCTATATTCTTTTTAAAATTTCCATAAAGTGACTTGTCTTTTTTCCCATATGTGCTGCCCATTCCACCAAATCTGGTATTGAGCCTGAATAATGAGTTAAATGCATTTTCTATTTTTTCATCATCCGAATTAAATAATATCCTTCTGTCATAAAAATCAAAAAATGTTTCTTTATCTTCTGCAAGATTTTCCATTGGCATGTATATGCTCTTAAAATTGTTTCTTAAAACGCTGAATATGTTATATACATCTGGATTTATATCATTATAAATTCTTCTGCTCGAATCTATATTCAAGAGAACTGATGCAGACCCTGCAAATACATCAATGAACGTATTGCATCCTGATTGTTTATAAACTCTCTTAATTTCCGAAACGAGGACAGTTTTAGCTCCAGGGTATTTCATAATTTTTAGCACATTAAACTTTTAATTTATTGCATCGTATTATTTATTTTCTCCGAATACTTTTAGCCTTTAAACAACATTTATATTCGATCAGCGTTTTCTATTATTATGGATGATACTTTTGCATTAATTTCCAGTTCGTATGGAAAAAACCATTTTGATATAGATTTGCCATTTCAGAATATTCTTGATTTCTATTATGGAAAACACCTTGATCTGTCAGAACTTGGCTCATATGCTGGAAAAGAACTTTATGAAGCAACAGATTACATAGATAAGCTTTCTTCACCACAGGAAAAGATGTGGGGCATAACAGATGGAAGGATAGATTCTATTTTGATCAGCCCCATGGAAAAAAGCATATTAAAAAAACTTATCCTTGATTTTGGAATAAACAGGCCATATGCCCATGGCAGGCAGTTGATGGAGCATTATGCAATGGGATATCTGGTAGCAGACCCCGGAATTTATTGCATAATTACACTGACAAATCAGACATTATATGCACTTCATAAGTATGGAAATTCTAAATTCAATAAAGAGGTAAAGGCACTTTCAGGCGACGGCCCGGATCTGTGGCTTGGAGCTACATGGTTTACTGAAAGGCAGGGCGGCAGTGATTTAGGTGCAAATGATACGCAGGCTGTTTTTCATAATGGAAAATGGCTTCTCACAGGTGATAAATACTTTGCAAGCAACGCCGGCCTTGCTGACATCTCATTAATATCTGCATTTCACGATGGCAATAAGGGTGCACGCAACCTATCGATATTTGCCCTGAAAAGAAAAAATGATGACAATGCCCTGAATTACAGGGTCAGGCGCCTTAAGGAAAAAAGTGCAACAAAAAGTGTTCCCTCTGGAGAAGTTGAGCTGGACAATTCAGAAGCCATCATGTTGGGTGACAGAGGTTCTGGAATATATTATATCACAGAAGATTTAATGGTTTCACGGCTTGACAATGCTGCTGCAGCCTGTGGAATTGCCAGAAAGGCATATTTGGAGGCCTATTATTATTCACAGAAAAGAATGGCATTCGGGAAATACCTTATCAGCCATCCGGGCGTAAAAAAAGATCTTCTTGACATGGAAGTGATGCTTGAAGGTTCACTTGCACTTACATTCAAATCCATCAAGCATTTCCAGCAATCTATTGAATCAAAGCCTCCATATGACGATGATTACAATTATACCAGATTGTTGACACATATAGTAAAAAATCTTACAGCAGATTCCTCTGCTTCCATAACAAAGAATGCAACAGAACTGCATGGCGGAATAGGCTTTTTATCTGAATTCCCAATTGAAAGATGGCATAGGGAAGCATTGATAACACCAATATGGGAAGGTGCAAGCAATATACAGGCGCTTGATATGCTTGAAGCCATTTTTAAGAAAAATGCACATAAAAAACTATTAAAGGATTTCAGGAATATTGTTGATGAAATAAAGGATGGAAGGGACGAGGCTGAGGCAGATTACACAATATTGAACGATTCTATTGAGAAGCTTTTAAAATACAGTGCTGATGAAGCGCAGTTTTATTCTAAAAATCTTATGGCTAAAATGGGCAATTCTATGGCATCCATACTTCTTATTGAGATTGGAAATAGAACATTAAATGATCGTTATATAACATCTGGAATCATGTATTATCAGCGATTTGTGAAAAATGAGGATTACGGTGTTGAAATGATTGAAAGGGCAGATAGCATAATTCATATCGATAAAATTTCAGAGTTTATAAAAAACAGGTGATATTATGGATAATGGATTTACAATAATCAATTTATTGAAAAGGGCTTCTACACTTTTTCCTGATAAGAAAGTTATAGGAAATGTGCCATTAACTTATTCTAAAATGTATTCCAGCGTTCGAAAGATCGCTGCTTCTTTTATTAAAATGGGAATGGGAAATGGAAAGGCAATAGCTGTGGCCGATTTCAACAGCATAGAATTCATGGAACTTTTATTTGCCAGCAGTATGGCCGGCTCTATTATATATCCAGTAAACATCAAGCTTCCAGCAGCAATTTCAATAAACACCATAAAAGAATCCGGCGCAGAATACCTTTTTGCATCAGATGTGTTTCTCAAAGCCGGCATGGGAAAAGGATTCAAAAACGATAATATAATTTCGATGTCTGATACAGATGGATATGTTCCATTCAAAGAATTTCTGAAGAGCGATATGTTTCCTGAAGGAGGTGCCTGCAGCGAGGATGAGTATTCAATACTTTTCACATCAGGAACAACAGGAAGCCCAAAGGAGCTTTTATATACAGAAACACAGGCTTTCAGTGGCGCTATGAGCATTCTATACCAGCTTGGGCTTTTCAACAGTCCAGCATCGCTGAACCACAGTGATAAAATACTCTCTTTGATTCCATTTTACCATATATGGGCATGGGGTTCCCCATTCCATGCAGCATTTCTTGGTTCAGATTATATACTGTCAGGGCGCTATGATGCCCTGAATATACTGAATTTAATTGAGGAAAATGGTGTTACGTGGCTCAATGCAGTTCCAACAATGGCATATGATTTAATTTCAAATGACAGCCAGGGCATATTGAATGGGATAAAGATGCTGATAGGCGGATCACCGGTGAACAGGGGATTGGCAACAAAATTGCTGGACAGAAACATTAAATTTTCAACAATTTATGGCGGAACAGATATGCTCGCCGCCTCGATATCGCTTGCAAACCATGATATTGTGGATTATGATTATATAAGGACAACAACACACCCGGTTCCAACCGTAAATATCAGCATAAAGGACAGTTCTGGCAGAGTTCTGGGACCTGGCAAAATGGGGGAAATATTTGTCAATTCACCATGGCTGCCTGGAAAATATATAAATCGTAAAAGCAGCCCTGAATACAGGGATGGATGGCTCCAGACTGGAGATGTTGGAATCATGGATAAATATGGTGGGCTCCAGATTCTTGATCGTACTGGTGATATAATCAAAAGTGGTGGGGAATGGATTCCATCATCTGTTATTGAATCTATAATATCTGAAGTGCCTGGCGTATTGAACAATGCAGTTATAGGTGTTCAGGATGAAAAATGGGGAGAACGGCCCATTGCCTATATACAGGGCAACAGAGATCTCGAAATCCAGATAAAAGGCCATTTGAAAGAATACGAGGCGGATGGTAAAATCAATAAATGGTGGATACCATCTCAATTCCGTTTTATCCAGGAAATTCCGCTCACAAGCACCGGAAAAAATGATAAAAAGAGTTTACGTGAACTCGCAAAATAATTATAGCTCAAGTTTAATCAATGGCACTATTAAAATAATTATTGATATTATTCCTGTTATTTCAAATGCAAGGTCAAAGTTTCCATAAATAGAGAATAGAAATCCGATAATTAATGGCGATATTGTACCACCTACCTGGGCACTGAAATTTAATATTCCGCTGGAAGCTGCTAAATTTCTATCTGAACCACTGAAATCAGAGGCCATGCTCATAGATGGCCCAGCATAAAGGCCATAGAATATGCCGGTGATAAATGATAGGATAAAAATTGCTTCTACTGGAGCATAATTTATATACATAATATCGGAGGCAAGTGCAATTACAGAAAACACAGATACAATGGATTTGCCCTTTTTCAATTTTCTTGAAACCATTCCACCCAGTGGAGAAGAAAGAAGCCCTCCTGCAGCCGGTATCCATGCATAGATATATGCACTGGAATAGGGCACTATGCTATCATAGACTATAAACGTTGTAAAGAGCGTAATAAATCCTATGTATACAAAACTTGCTGCAAATCTTATCATTGCAACATACACTATTCTTCTGTCAATTTTACCACGTTTATCGCTTCTGGGCACATCTGGTTCTATCATATATATAAAATTGAAAGCTGCCGCAACTATCAGAAAGGCGAGAATGAAATAGAAAGCAAAATTGAAACTTATACTGAATGTCTTAAGTATAATAAATTCTCCAAGCGAGGCACCGATAAAAAAGCCTTCCTGGTAAATTCCCACAAAAATTGCACGTGACCTATGGGATACAGCTTTCTGGATGAGCGATGCATCTGCCACAAATACTGTTGCTGAAAGCGAACCCAGAAGGAGCTGTATTATGAATATAGATGAATAGCTGCGGAAAAAATAGAATAATGAAAAAATTGCCCCCATTAATATAAATGCTATTTTTGCAGTCCTGGCAAGCCCAATTCTATCAGCAATGATCCCTGACGGTATCTGCATTGCTGTATATCCAATCCAGTATGCCGTAATTAAAAGTGAACCAAGATATACTGTAATGTTTAATGAAACAATAAGAAATGGAAGAAGAACAGGAATGAAAAAACGCAACATGGAATTCATGTAAAAGGAAAATACTGATGTCCCGGCAATTCCTGAAAGCTTATGGTTATATATAGACCGAATTGCCACCATAATCCCCTATTGCTTTTTAATTAAATACTATGCCGTTTTAAAAATATCGCTTTTATTCTGGCTGGAAACCATTAACTACGAATTAACAATCATTGGGAATGAACAATGTCAGTGAAATTCAGGTACCTATAGAAATCAGGGCATTGAAAACTGCAAATGTATACAATGTTGCTGGCGAGTCTAATTATATTATCGATACAGGAATGTCTGAAAATTCATATAGATTGATAAAGAACAATTTTAATCTCTCTTCTATAGAATTTGTATTGATAACACATCTGCATATAGACCATATAGGAGGCGCACTTTATCTGGAGAAGGAAAATAATATTCCAATTTGCATATCCCAGAAAGATTTTGATATTATAAAATACGCAGTTGATTATTTCAGCGAGTACCAAAATGCATATAAAGGCCTTCTGGTCAGCAATGGGGTAAGTGAAGCATTATTTAATTCTGTGGCAGCTGAGAATCCTATGAATTATTTTATAAAATATTATGATGCATTGAAGCTCAACACCACAAATGATTTAAAAATAAAAGGTGCAGAAATTATTGATGTGCCTGGCCATACTCCCGGTTCTATAGCCCTTTATTTGCCTGACATAGGCGCAATGTTTACTGGAGACCATGTATTGAAGAATATTACCCCAAATATCAGCATCTATTCTGGTGGTGAGGATTCGCTTGGGATGTACCTTAAAAGCCTGGATAAAATAAAAAATTATAAAGTAAATATGGCCTATCCCGGGCATAGAGATAATTTTTCTGATTTGAGAGGAAGAGTAGAGGAAATAATCAAGCATCATGAGAAAAGAATTTCTATGATTCTGGATAATCTTGATAAGGCAAAGACTGCCTATGATGTGGCTTCATCTATTGGATGGAGCCGCGGTAGAAAAATGGAAACAATGAATCTTATCGAACAGAATTTTGCCATAATGGAAACAATTGCCCATCTCATTTATATGGAAAATAATGGTCTTGTTTATAAAAAACTCGTGTCCGGCAAATATTATTACCAGAAATTATAATTTTATCTGGACTGCACAAAATAATTATTTTTTTATAGATTCAAACAATGATAGTATGATCAAAATGATAGATATCGTAGCAATTTCTAAAATGGAACCAGAAAAGAGAAAAATGGAAATGCAAAAAGTTTTAACGGGAATGTTCACTCTTTCTGATAGTGAAAAGATTAAAGACATGAAAGCAATGATAATTGCCATGGAGAATGCAACAGATGAGGAGTATTCTGAATTATGCTTAACGAATATTGGTATAGCCTCAACATTGCCAGATGCCCAGTTAAAAGCATTCTTTGAATTGAGAATGAAGGTTAATTCAGAACTTCCCTCCGATGCCAGGGAAAGAGACATGAAAATGATTAGAATGGCACTCCAAAAAGAACCATCTGATATTTCAAAAAAGATTTCTGGTATGATGCAATAATAATTTATTCAATTATGAATATAAAAATAATTATAAACTTTTTTTAAATTCAGGACATATCAATTCATATATTATAGTATATTTTATATCTTCAATTAATATGGGCATAAATTACTCTAGAGGCAGATGGCAACATCATGAGTTATTTGCTGTTAATAATGTATTATTTATTTCTCCTTATTTTATAAATAAAGCCAATTTTTCAAGATCTTTTCATATTTTATAATATACTACTATAAATCATATATCATTACCAGCTATTTTATATTATAACATATGATTATAAATACTATTAAACTGTAAATGTAAAAAAAGGAAAACTTTATAATATAAAGGCGTATAAAGATTTTTATGGCCAGTGCAGCGGAATCTGATGAAGGCATGAATCCTATAACAGCAATGAATAATGCAAATTATGATAGATTCCATAAAATTCTTGTTTTAATTGCCTCTTTAGGGGCTTTTACGGATGTTTATATAATCATGGTACTATCAGTCAGCACATTCAGCATTGTACCTCATTTCTTGATTACAACAAGCGCATTTGCATTTACGGCATCGTTGTTATTTGTTGGTTCAGTTTTTGGTGTATTTATAATGGGCAAATTTGTAGATATATTTGGGCGCAGGATAATATTTGTCGTAACACTGGCATTAGCAGCAATATTCAGTATTTTATCAGCACTTGTCACGACACCACTGGAACTTAATATATTGAGATTTTCACTTGGATTTGTTACTGGAGCTGATTATCCAGCAGCTATGACAATTATTGCAGAATTCATGCCAACTAAATATCGGGCAAGAGGCAGTTCATATTTGTGGGTAGGTTTTGTGCTTGGAGGCGTTGTTGCATACATTGTGGGCTATTTTGTTTATATAGCGATTGGCCCCATTGCAATAGAATGGAGAATTATGTTAGCTTCTGCTGCAGTTCCTGCTATGATAGGAACACTATTAAGGACCAAGCTTCCTGAATCTCCCCGGTGGGCTATAGAGAAAGGAAAGTTTGATTTAGCAATAGATGGCATCAGGAAGGCTTCAGGGAAAATTTTCACCAGAGAAGAACTTGAAAAATCACGTGATATTCTATTTGTAAAAGAAAGAATTCCATTAAAAAAAGACTATGGAAGATATATTATTTTAATTATTCCAATTGCTATTGCCACTCTATGCTTTAATTTAATAACTGGTGCTCTCGGTTCCCTTGATCCAACTATACTATCTTCACTTGGCATAAAAAAGTCAGGCACACTTCTTTTCAGTGGCTTTTTTATGACGGCTCCACTACTTTCTACATTAATAATAGCGAGAACAGTAGATTATGTAGGCCGGCTGAAGTGGGGATTGATTGGGGGTGGATTTGAAACTATATGCAGTTTACTTGTAGTTTCAGTTTTTCATAATACAGCTGCACTGATGGGTGTTGTATTTGGAATCTGGTTTTTCGCATTTCTTGCTATACCAATTATGAATAATGCTGGCTCGGAGATGTTTCCCACTGAATTCAGAGGATTTTCCAGTGGCATTGTGATGGGAGGAAATCGTGTTTCGAGTGTAATTGGAATTTTGATAACACCAATCCTCTTTGCCGGTAATGATGTATTCAGGTTATTTACTGTCTATGCAATAATTGGCCTTATTGGTACAGTCATGGTATTGATCACCTTTTATAAAAAGAAGGTTGACAGGATCAGCCTTGAAGATATAGAACATGAGATCATGACAT
>JAVYST010000045.1:0-10906 GCA_038729085.1 Ferroplasma sp.
ATAATAAACAATTTTCTTAAGGACAGCAAAGATGGGAAGAAGAAACTGATGGAATGGCTTTTCAACACTGTAATGGAAGAGGAAGCAAGAATACAGGTTTCTTCACTTCCCTATGAGAGATCGGAAGATAGAAAGGGATACAGGAATGGTTAAAAACACGAACACTGAAAACCACAGATAAGGGAATTTCCATATGAACAGTTCCTTCTCAGGCTTGTTGTGGCAATAATGATGGATATAAATGAAGAGTGGATCACTGGAAGAAAGTATATGAACATGGAGGTAGATTAAGGTTGTACAGGATCTATTCGAATTTACGGCAATTTATGTACTCTATCGAAAGGCATATTATATAATGATCTCATCTGCCAGATAGTTTATTATTATTTCAGGAATAATAGAATGGTACCCTTCAGGCATAGTTCACTAAAGTATACCCTGAATAGAATATACTGGAGATGTTATCAATCATTTGTGGCGTTTCTCTTATTTTTATTTTATGGTGTCCAGTCAGTTTTTAAGGATATTCCTGAATAGTGCTGGCCATTTTTGAATACCATTTAAATCCGTCTTCATCAACAAAATGAAGTTCTATTGGTGCATCAACATTTTTTAAAATTTTTATATACATAATATTATATAATTTTCTATTATGCCCAAGAATTAATATATCAACATCACTTGAATTTGTTATTTTGCCTGAGATTACAGAACCAAAAACAAAAATTCTTGAATCCTTATCAATAGACCTGGCAATATTATATACAGATCTTACAACTTCTTTATAATTTTTCAAATAGTTATATCTTCGAATTTCATATTCTATTGGCATATTTGCTCAACACCTCTTTAAGAAATTTATAGGTATTTTTAGCCTCGAGTTCATCAAACTCTACTGGCATATAACGTGATGAGTTGTAAGCATCCGTCAGCCTGCCTATGTATAATATATCAGTCTCATCTACCAGTATTTCATTTAAAGATGGTCCTATTTCTGATAATTTATAGATAAGTTCTCGTATTGAATATGTTATTGGGTAGTAACCCAGCCTTACAAGCATTTTGTATTTTAAAATTAACTCAGTATACTGTTCCATATTAAAAAAGCCAGATCATATTTTTTTATTTCTATCAAATGGCCTGTTTCTTCAAAAAAATCCTGGGCGCGTTTTCTTAAAATTCCAGCTTCACTAAATGACAACATAATATTCATAACTTATCAATATTTATAAATATTCATTACAAAAAATTAGTTTAATAAAAAAATTATTCGGATATGACTTCAACCATCTTTTTTGATGCTTTTGGCCCAAGTATTCCAATATCCAATACAACAATAGCTATGAAAACCCAGATAATGCCAAAACTTGCTATAACTCCATGTGGAAGGAAAACAGATACAATTAATAGGGTGAGTATAGCAGTTGAAACCCTGCTAACAGCATATACGGTTCCAGCTGCTGTAGGCCTTATCCTTGTTGGGAATATCTCTGCCTGGTATGCATGGAAGAAATTGGAAAAGTTCCACAGTATAAACGTTGTTATAAACCCGAATATAACTATAAGATAAACACTGGTTACAATTGCAAATAAGGTTCCGAATACTCCTGCAAGCACTGCTGACCCTATTATACCCCATTTTCTTTCAACCTTATCTATTATAAACAGGTTGAAAACCGATCCAGCGAAGAATCCTGTATATATTAAAAATGTAAATTCAAGAGTATTCACAAGAGAAATTCCCTTGTCTAAAAGGAATAAAGGAGCCAGAGCAGTGAACCCATAAAATATGCCAGACTGGAAAAACTGGAAAATTACCATCATTATTGATCTGTCCCTAACATCAGGTTCCCACATATCTTTATATTTGCTGTTGTTTTTTTCAATAGGGGTATTTGTAGTAACAGGTGGCAATTCCTTCAACTTATTATCTCTCATGGTCTTCTGTTCCCATTCAGTTGTTATTGCATCGGCTTTTTTATATTGGCCATGGACTTCCAGCCATCTGGGCGATTCTTTCAATCTTGTTCTTACTGCCCATATTGCGAATCCTACGACAGCCATAAACCAGAATAAAATTCTCCATGAATAATATACTGGAGCTATGAGCTTCATTTCATACGTCAGGAAAGTGATGACAAATGCTGAGGTAACTGCTATGGTATAAACCCATGCCAGGCGGTTTCCTCTTACCTTGCTTGGTGCCATTTCAGTAGTAAATGAATCAACAAGCGGGAATTCTCCACCAACGCCTATGCCACCTATGAATATAAATACTGCAATCAAAATTGGCATTGACATAAATCCTGCAATCAACATGCCGAACCCAAATACAAGCAAATTATATAAGAATACAAATTTCCTTCCACGCCTGTCAGCAAGCCACCCAAAAAAGGCACTTCCAACAAATTCACCGAGGAAAAACGAATCTGTTATTATAACTGCACCTATTGTATCGCTTATGTGAAGAACTGCTATGGCCAGAGCAAGTATTGCCCCGTTTCCAAGAAGCATGAGTGTTTCCGCCCATTCTCCACCTGCTACCATTAGCAGGAAATTTCGTTGGACCGCACTATATGGCAATCTCTCAAGCCTATCTGATACGCTGCCTTCATAAGGTTTATTCTGCATAAGCTTTCATTCAAAAATAATATATAAGGTAGTATTATAATATGTTAAATTAATTAAAACCATACTATATACAATTTTCTTTAGATATTTCATCAATTTCATTAACATTATACCCAAGTTCTGCCAAAATGGCATAATTATCGCTCCCGAGCTTTGGTGCATCCATATTTTCTGCATGCATGAATGGAAGAGCAGGTACTGTATAATCATTGTTTTTATATTTTACATTAACCATATATTTTATTGCTTGTTTATCAGAAAGCAGGTCCCATGGCTTATTCACAGCCGCATAGCTTATATTGTATTTTAACAGAATCTTAATTATGTCCTCAAATTTCATTAAAATTAATTTTTTCTGTATTTCTGGAATTAAAATATCACGTTTTTCATAGCGTAGGTTGTTTGCCATATATTCATTTCCAATAAACATCGGAGCCATAGAAAAGGCCCTGCAGAAATCTTTCCACTGGCCATCGCTTGAAACAGCAATAAAAATTTTTTTATTGTCAGATGTCATAAAATAATCGTATACACCCCATGCAAAATTTTTTTCATTAATGGGTGGCAGGTCTTTTTTTTCAATCTGGTATGTCGCTATATGCTGGCCGGCAAGAAACATTGCTGTTTCAAATAACCCTATTTCCACAAATCCATGCTCATTGTTTCCTATCATATTGAATATACGTGTAACCCCAAGTATGGCTGCAACCATATCTACAATGGAAGCGCCCATTCTCATGGGATGCCCATATTTTCCGGTCATGTAGGCAAGCCCGGATTCTATTTCTATAGGATAATCGAGAGATTTTCTGCCATGGTATGGCCCTTCCATATAGCCTTTTATTGAGAGGTATATAATTTTTTCATTGATCTTTTTTACATTTTCATATGAGAAACCAAGCCTATCCATGCTTCCTGGAGACATATTTTCAATGATTATGTCCGCTGTTTTTATAAGCCGGGACAGTATTTCTTTACCTTTATCAGTGGAGATATCTATGCTCAAGCTTTTCTTGCCTCTGTTATAATATGGAAAAGTTCCTGAGCTTGTTCCTGTGAGATTCCTTGATACATCACCTATTTCAGGCCTTTCGATTTTGATCACCTCATAACCGAAATCGGAAAGCAGGAGTCCTGCTGTAGGACCTGCTACAATCTGGCCTATTTCAATGACTCTTTTCATCGATTTCACCAGCAATTTTTATAATGTCTTTAGCCTTCAATGCTTTCCCTGATTCAACAGATGTATCCTTTGCCATTTTGACCACCAGATAAAGCTTTTCATCACTTAAAGCTATATTGTTTGCTCCCAGAATATTTTTTATCATTGTTTTGCCTGTATACACATTGACAGAATAATTCTTTTCGGTAAATATAGAATTAAATGCAACATGTGTACCAGCTGTCTGAATACCTGAATTTTTTCCATAAACCGAAAAATTATCCACAAAAAAGTTCTGGCCAATCTTTTCAATTATCAGATCATACATATAATCATATGCATCTCTGAGCCTACCTCTATTAATTTCATGGGCAATTCCATTGTTTTCAATATAATCGGCAATTGTAAGAGAATCGGCTATGCCATTTCGTTCACCCATGCCAAATATAGTAGCATCCACATAATCGGCTCCGGCCCCTATTCCGGATATCGCGTTTGCAATAGCAAGGCCATGGTCATTATGGCAGTGAACCTCTACCTTAATTTTACATTTTTCCTTAACAGTTTTAATAATCCTGAACATCTTATCGGGAGTGAGCATTCCTCTGGTATCAGGCAACTGAAGGGTATCCAATCCAAACTCCTCCATTTTAACTGCGAATTTTATGATTTCTTCAATGCTAAACATATCTATATCAACAAATCCAACTTCTACTTTCCTGCCAAGGCTGCATGCATATTTGATATTTTCATAAACATCATCCCAGCTGTCTATTCTGAATGGCAAATGCAGCGATATATTGGCACCGGTATCGTTAATTAAATCAATATCTTCCTTCAACGTCCTTCCAAGGGCAAATGTATCATCAAAATATTTTTTCGACAGTATTTGTTCAGTAGCCCTTACTTCAGAAATGTGTGCTGAAGGATATGACACAAGGGCCCTTTTAATGCCTGCTTTCGATAGAAATTCCGCCATTTTAAGTTTTTCTTCCAGCTTCATTGCAAAGCCAGGAGATTGGAGCCCTTCACGCAAAGTATCGTCTGATAACATAGCATGAAATTCTTAAGGCGTATTTAACGATTTAATATAATATATTAAATTTATGTATAATGTACAATAAATATACTCTGTAAAATAGGGACAAAAAAGAGTATTTACACCAAGTTTATATAGAAAATAGGGTTTTAGCTTCATGTACTTTTTACATGTACACGTCAATGGAAACTGTAGCCTTTCGAAGTCTACAGGAAACAATGAATCGAAGATCATTGTAGGAAGTGTATATCAGGTAAATGGAACAAACAATTCAATGCTCTGTTATTCTATCGGAAGTACAATTCAGGAACTTTATTCACAGGATTTTACAAAAATTAAATTCATAAAGGGCGATAAGATAAATATGTTCACCGGCACAAAAAAAGGCCATGGCATAATGAATGCCATTCTGGATTCAGGTGGCATACCAATGTACCCATTTATAGCGCATAACGGAGGCGAAAGCTATTCAATAATACATCCAACAATGGAATCACTTCAGAAGAATCTTGATTTAATAGAAAAAAACAACATAATCAGTTCGTATGATTATAATAGAATAACAACTGGAGAGGGGTTAATGGATATAACGAGAAAACTCAATATGGATTTTAATTTCATAAATTTGACAAAAACTGAAAGATCAATAATTAAAGAGGCGTTTAACCTTGGATACCTGAACTGGCCACGTTCAATAAATCTCAATGGGCTGGCAGAGGAATTTGACGTGTCAAAACCATCAATTCTGCTGCATATTAGAAGTGCAGAAAGGAAAATTATAGCTGCATTCCTTTCCAAATAATACTTTACTCAATTTTTTTAGCTTTTCTTTTTTGGCCTGTATTGCATTGCACATTTCATGTACCCTCTTAAACCACAGAAGTTCCTTATAATATATTTAGGCTCAAAAAAATTTTTAATTTTAAGCTCTTTCTCAATTTTAAGTGATTTGCCATATTTCAATTTAAGCTGCATCCTGCCATAGCCATTCCAGTATGCCTGGCGCCTGAAGGCAGCAGAATTGTCCTTGACCTTGCTATAAACTATACAGTTTGGGCAGAATGCTGTTCTTGCATCTGCCTTCACTGCTCTTATATTTAAGTCTATATCCTCTGCGGTTACAAAATATTCATCAAAACCGCCAATATTATTAAAAAGATTCACAGAATACATCAAATTGGCACTGGGGTAGGTGACTTCAAAGCCTTTATAAAAGAGCTTAAGCCTTTCAAGGGAAAATTTATTGCGTCCAGTATTATGTACAGCTCCTGCAACAACATCATACTTTCCTGCAAACTGGCGGAGATTTTTAAGCCAGTTGTCACCAGCAACGCCATCACCATCAATAAATGCAACATAATCATATTGAGCCATGGATACTCCCAGATTTCTACCCGCACCACGCGATGACTGCTTTCTGGCATATCTGACAAAGCAATACTTGCTGGCATATTCTTCTATTATGCCCATAGTTTTATCAGTGCTGAGTGCATCTATGATTATAATCTCCATTGGCTGCTCCTGGCTCACCAGAGATACAAGGAGGTCTCTGATGTTTTTTTCCTCATTGAGAACAGTAACCACAACTGAAATACCGACTTTACTTCCAGTAATATCTATCATAGATAAACACACCATTTGATTAAAATGCAATCAATAGCACGAATTCCTGAATATATATTATTGCATGGCATAAAATATCTATTCTATACCTGCTTCACTGCCCCAAAAGGGCATTCATAACATAGATGCAACTCATATTTATCTATGCCATTACCAGTCCATTCTCTGCGCTTCCCTTTCTTTTTTAGTATTCTTCTTATATTCTTTATAATGGGCTTTGCATAAATGTACCCTGGTTTTATCCTGCTTTAATGAAAATACCTTGCTGGCCAGTTCAGCAGGCACTGTCTGAAAACTATTCTCTGTACATCCTGTTACATCACATATCTTATCCATAGATTTAAGATATGCATTTCAATAATAAATCTTTACTTTTTTTTAATATATACACAGGCACCATGTTTATATAAAATTGCAGCAAATGATTCCTTAACATATATAATATCATTTCCATGGAGGCAATAATCACGGTCTGGCTGCGCTATAACGGGCTGGTCTTTTAATATTCTTATCAGGGCAGTGTCCTCATTTAATGGCGCAGGCTGCACTTCAGGCTTATCCTGTTTAATTTCTGGGAAACTCTCTTCTGCAGCCACTTCCTCGTTTATATTGGGTTCATTCTGCTGTTCCATGGCTATGAAATCGCTATAATAAGCCAGCATCTGGGTGTTCAGTTCCCTCATTATATTTTTTTCCTCGCCTGTGAGATTATATGAGTATTCTTCTATTTCATCATAAACAGAATATTTAGCTATTTTTTCAAACCGAACCTGGAAAAAGGCTTTAAAATTTTTCCTTGCCTCGGCCAGGAGCCTTGTTATTTCTAAATATTCCTTTATATCTGTTGTCAGGGCTATGTCCTTCTCGGAATTGAGATCGATAAAAAATAAATGGAGATTCTTGTAGAAGTTCGGTTCCAGCTTATTGAGTTTTCTGCTCTTGCGCTCAGAAAACAGCATTGATTTTAAATCCTCAAGAACCTTATCGTATTTGCTTATATCAATCATTATGAATATGGAATATAACATGTATTAAAATAGTTATCATTTGCCCATGAAGAAATCTTTCTTATAAAATCTGTATGGTATCTCAGAAAATATTTTTTGGAATATTTCATCGTAGCAGGGATACTGGTTCCTTATCATCTCCGCACGCCTCGGAACCGATTCCGGCGGTATTACCTTCCCCGGTTTATCTATCTGGTCAGTATAGTCTGTTTCAAGCAAAAAGTCATTTTTTGAAGCTATTGCCTTTCTCACATTATCACGGGTAGCCACAAGTGATTTAAGTATAGAATCTCCGTATTGGAGATCTGTGCTGTTTGCATGATGTTTCATGATTCTATCGCTCCTGTAATATTTTTGGGCAAGTTTTTCAATATATTTATACCGTTGGCCGCTCATATCCTCGGTATGTATTATCAATGGTATATCATGGTCGCAGCATTTTTCCATAGCGTATATGAGTATAGCTTCTGAATGGGCCTGCACAGCAGGATTTACTGGAAAGTGTGGGAACCCGATCTCTCCAAGGGCATCTGCTTTTCCATTTATGATATGGTTTACAGCGATTTCTATCCCGGACTTCATGCATTCAACTGGATCAAGGCCTGCTTCTGCAAAGTAAAAATAGTCCAGAGGATATGGGCCAATTGTTGTTACTGTATTTATTCCAATGGAGCTGATGGCCTGCGAAATTTTTTCTGTTTCCTCATATAATTCGATATAATGTGTTTTTGGTGTATAGTCATAATCGGGGAAATTCACGTGGTTTAAAACTGTACCGCCGGATTTTTTAAATTTTCTTGCTGCTTCAAGAAATGTGCCTTTTCTCCTTATATGCATGAAATTATCAAAAATAGGATAATTAGATATCACAGTTTAATATTTTATGGCATATAATATATTTTTGCAAATGATTATTTGTTCTGCCTGGAATATATAAGTTTTTGTTATGTGCTTGAATAAGGGAAAATTTTATAATGAAAAATACATTAACTTTCTTAGAAAAAGATTATAATCCTATAATCTAATTATGGTAGAGGTGAATATATGCAGCAGGGTCAAATGGCTTATGATAGAGCTATAACAGTATTTTCTCCAGACGGGAGATTATTTCAGGTTGAGTATGCAAGAGAAGCAGTAAAAAAAGGTTCAACAGCTGTTGGAATTAAATTCAAGGACGGAGTTTTGCTTCTTTCTGAAAAAAAGGCAAGAAGCAGGCTCGTTGAAAAGAATTCACTTGAAAAAATACAGCTGGTTGATGACAATGTTGCAACGGTTACATCAGGCCTTGTAGCAGATGCAAGAGTATTGATCGACTTCGCAAGAATTGGGGCGCAGCAGGAAAAGGTCACCTATGGTTCCTTGACAAACATTGAGAACCTGGTGAAAAGAGTTGCTGACCAGATGCAACAGTATACACAGTTTGGCGGTGTCCGCCCATATGGTGTTTCAATAATATTTGCAGGTATAGACAATATAGGCCCAAGATTATTCGACTGTGATCCAGCAGGAACAATAAATGAATATAAATCAGTTGCAATTGGTGCAGGAAAAGATGCTGTAACAGATTACATTGAAAAGGAATATAAAGAAGACATGACACTGGAAGAAACAATTAAATTAGGAGTTTCAGCATTGAAGGCAGCTTTGCAGGATGCGTCTTCGATGAAGGAACCAGAAATAGCTTCCATATTGGTTGGTGGCACTTTCCATGTTTACACCAGTGATGAAGTCGCAAAATATCTGAATTAATTTTTATAATTAATAGATGTTAATATGAATGGCATTCAAATGCTGAAGCAATTAATTGTGCTTCATAGGCCTCTGGCATAGGATAATATTACGCAGATAAGAATTATATTTTTCATTTTTTTGATTTAAAAAGTTGCTGCTGAAGGCAATTTTCTATACAGAATAAGACAAAAACTTTTTTAGGTCAATGGATTTCTATTTAACCCATATTTCTTATATTTCATATTTTAAAAAATATTTCAGTCAAAATTTTATACTTAATTAATATAACTTATAGGTTTAAATGATTTCTGTAATTCTGGGATTGCAATTTGGTGATGAGGGCAAGGGCAAGATAACTGATTTTATAAGCAGAAACTACGAAGATGTTGTACGATTTAATGGGGGCAGCAATGCCGGGCATACCGTAGTTATCAGTGGGAAAAAATTCAAGTTCCATCTTATACCATCAGGTGCATTGCGAAGCAAAATGGTAATTCTTGGAAATGGCATGGTTATTGACCCTGAGGAACTTATAGATGAAATAAAACTATTGAAAGAGTCAAATAAAGCGATAGAAATAAAAATAAGCTCAGGTGCACATATTGTAACAAAAATGCATAAGGCCCTTGATAAAATGGAGGAAGGCGTAAGGTCAAAATTAAATATAGGAACAACTTCACAGGGAATAGGGCCAACATATGAGGATAAATATGCAAGGACAGGAATAAGGATGATTGACCTTGCCAGCCCTGATATTATAAAGGAAAAGATAGAAATTATATATAAAATGAAGGAGAACCTTTTGAAAGATACCATATACAGTACTCCTCAGGAACGGATGAAGATGGGAGATGAACTTTTTTCATATGGAAAGGAAATTATGCAGTATATGGATTACACCGAGGATAGGATATACAGGGATTATTCGGAAGGAAAAAATATTCTTTTTGAAGGAGCCCAGGGAGGCATGTTAGATATTGATTTTGGCATATATCCCTTTGTTACATCTTCAAATACGCTAGCAGGTGCATTATCTACTGGATCTGGCTTTTCATTCAGGAAGGTAAACAGGGTGATCGGAGTTTTCAAGGCGTATACATCAAAGGTAGGCTCTGGCCCATTTCCTTCTGAAATTGCCAATGATAGTACTTTAAGAGATCTCGGAAGTGAATACGGAACAACAACTGGAAGGCCAAGAAGAGTTGGCTGGCTGGATATTCCACTGCTCAGGCATACAATAAAGCTCAACGATGTTGACTCACTGGCAATAACAAAGGTTGATATTCTTGGCATGTTAGATAAAATAAAAGTAGTTACTGGATATAAGCTTGATGGAAATGAGATAGATTATTTCCCAAGAAGGTTGACTGATTTTGACAGGCTTGAGGTTAATTACAGGGAATTTCCTGGCTGGGGAAAGCTCAATGGTGAAGATTATTTAGATGAAAATGGATATGCTGCGCTACCTCAAAAACTGAGAAACTATCTGGAATTCATTGAGAACGAAACTGGAAAAACCATTGACATAATATCTATGGGCGAAGACCGTAAAATGACTCTGGCAAAACAAATATTTAATTAATATAATGCGATTATGCCATGCAATATTTCTTTTATTGCTAAAATACCATAAATAAAGCTCCGGTGGTGTAGTCAGGCCAAGCATTCCGGCCTTTCGAGCCGATGACTCGGGTCCAAATCCCGGCCGGAGCA
>JAVYST010000046.1:0-10598 GCA_038729085.1 Ferroplasma sp.
GTTCTGTATATATTCTTTTAATTCTATTATGGAATCCTTCTTTTTCATTTCGGCTATCTCTGATGATTCATTCAATGCCTGTGGATAGTTTTCAACTACAACCATATCAGAATTTTCCAGTACATCCGGTGCCACTTCCCTTCTAAAAGGGAAATTAGAGCCTGCAAGATTTATATGGTAATCATCTGGAAGCCGGGAATAATTAAAGATCGGGGAATTGCTATTAGTTATTGTAGTTATTACATCTGATTCTTTGATTATATCAAGATTTTCTGACGCAGATATCCCAAATTTATCCGCAAACTTTTTTGCATGCCCATAATTTCTGGAATATACATATGCTTTGTTTAAATTAAATACTTCTTTCATTGCAAGAAACTGCGATTCAGCCTGAAAGCCCGAACCAATAAGTGTAAAATTTATTGACTTTTTTCTTACAATTTCAGAGGTTACCATTGCAACCAGGGCACCGGTGCGCCTCTGGCCAAGATTGTTTGCTTCAAGAATATATATATCTTCTGGATTTTCTGTATTGAAAATAATTACAACAAAGCGTATTCTATTCTTTCCTGAAAAATATGTTTTTAAGCCTGCTAAATGCCTTTTGGAATAATAGGCAGGGAGAACATTAAGAACAGAATTATTGAGGGTTATCCTCTCTCTTGGAAGGGCTTCAGATTCTCCTGATCCATATGACTTGAAGGCTGTTTTAAGTTCTTCAATACATTCTTTTATATCGAGATATTTTTTTACATTTTCCTCATCTATATATGTGATCATAAGTTAAAATGAAGATATTGTTAATAAGGATTTTTAGCCAAAATAATAGTTATTTGTTTTTAAGTTTATTTTTTCCTGTTTCTCTCATCAGTTGATTTAGCATTGCATCATATTCTTTAAGTACGTAAGAATACCTTTCATTATTTTTTATAAAATTCTTGATATTATTTGTATAAGGTGCAAGAATCTTATTGATAAAAGAATCCATCATGATGTTTATAGTTTTTTCCTGTTCAGGCGTGATTTTTACTTTTCGTTTCATTTCTAATATCTCATCGTTTTTTATACTCCCTGCATATTTGTAAAATGCTGAAATTATTTCGTCAGATTTCATTTCATTAATTTTATTGGCATAATGATTCAATTCTTCATCAATTATTTTTTCAGCTTTTATAATCTCATTTTTTCTATTCTTTATGCTTTCTGATGAAATCTCATATATTTTTTTCAGGTCATAAAATTTTATTAATGGATTCAAAGGCTTTTCAATATTTGGTGGGTTTGATAAATCTATAAATATTTTTTCTCTGTCGATTCTTTCAATATCAGAATTTTTTATAAGCAATAATTTTGATGATGTTCCTGTTATTATAATATCATTTTCAGATATCAATTTATTGATATTGCTGAGGTCGGAATAGTTTGCCCCATATTTTATTGCGAGGTTTCTGGCGTTTTCAATACTTCTCCCAGAAACTGTTAATGTGCACTTCAGCCCAATAAGGTAATTTAGAATTGCAGTAGCCATTTTTCCCGTTCCGATTATGCATATATTCTTTTTGCCCAGCCCGTATTCTGAATCTATAATATCAAGGCTTATAGTTGACAGTGATGTTTTTCCATGTGATATATCGGTTTTTGTTCTTATATCCTTTCCAATATTCAGGGCCTTCTGGAATGTATAAGATAAAAATTTGTTCAGATGGCCGCGCTTTGATGAAATGTCATATGAATCTTTGATTTGCCTCATAATATCATTTTCACCGATTGCCATAGATTCAAGCCCAGATGACACACGGAATAGATGTTTGATACTGTTTATGTAATCTATATATACTGGTTCACAATCAATTTTTTCTAACTTGTTTCCATAATAATATATTTCAATCCTGTTACAGGTGATGAGTATAACGTATTGATGCAAATCGTGATTTTCCATTAACTCCTCAAAGTATGAATAATCCTTTTTAACCATTTTTGAGAATGTGTCCGGATTATCCTTATAATTCCATGAAATTAAATTAATATCTTCCATTTAATCTATAATGAATTGGTTTTCATTATATAAATTAATTGTATGTTTAATATTTTACGGCTGAACTATTCAGTAACAAAACACATATGAAAATAAAAAAAGCGTAAATTCGTGTTCGCAATCTATCAGAATGGATGACATAGATAGAGAAATAAATGATATATATAAATCGAATTCTAGAGTTCCTCCAAAAAAATTTTTATCTATTATGATAATAGTACTGTCACTAAATGCAATTCTTATTTCCATATCAATTTATTTTCAAAATATTGAGTTGAAAATGATTATGGATATTATTGGAGGATTAATACTGAGTGGGTTTTTTATCTGGTTTTATCTACGTATTATAAGAAAATAAATAATGTTTATATAAAACGATAGAATTACGAAAATAGTACGCTGCCCCGATAGTGTAGCGGCCTATCATACAGGCCTGTCGAGCCTGTGACACGGGTTCAAATCCCGTTCGGGGCGTAATAAATTTTAAATCCTTTTAAAAATGAAACCATCGGTTAATTTTTTCAATCCTATTAAAGTTCTATTTTAATTTAACATGGAACGCCATGAATGTAGTTCAATCACCTGAAGTTGAGAATCATCTTCATACGTATCAATACCTGCATCTGAGCTTGATATAAAGGTGAAATCATTCTTTGAAAGAAGGATAGGGACATGAAGTTCATATACATAGATGCAAAATACTTCAGGATAAGGGAAAATGGAAGATATGGAAACAGGGCATTGTACGTATGCACTAGCATTGATAATGAGGGGAAAAGGAAAATTCTGTCATGCAAACTCTGTGATTCTGAAACATGGAATGGTAATCATTATTTGAGAATCTCAAGGAGATTCTTAAAGTTGAGCCGGTTATATCAGATGGCCATAAGGTAATACAGAAATACGTAACAAGATCTTTTTTTTCATAGCATTCTACCATGCCCATTTCAAGAGGGACTTAATGAAATAAATTTCTAAGAAGATGCTGCTAATTGTTACACAGATTGTGAAGCAGGCATTGGAGAATGAATCGCCTGTATCAGAGTCGCAGGATAGGGCATCCCACATGTTTGAGCGATTGTATCCTTTACGGTACAATTATAAAGCATATAATGAATCATCCCCGAAGAGGATAGAACAACAAATGTGTTGAAACGATTGAATCTTGAATTCAAGAAGCGCACGAAAAAGATAGGCGCATTTCCATATGGACAGTTTCTTCTAAGGCCTCTTGCAGCAATAATGATGGATATAAATGAAGAGTATATCACTGGAAAAAGCATATGAACATGGAGATATATTAAGGTTGTACAGAATCTTTTCGAAATTACAGCAACTCATGTACAATATCACGCTATCACATGTTACTTCCTAATAAACTCTTCTTATTCAAAAAATATATTCATTTCAATTCACTAAAATTATATCACCTATATAAATATATTATAATGATAGATTATAATAAACGACCAATTCTTATATTCTGGGAAACTACAAAATCATGTGGGCTTGCATGCCGCCATTGCCGTGCCTCTGCTATGGAAGAACCGCTTCCGGATGAATTATCATACGATGAGGGCATAAATTTTGTGAAATCAATTACAGAATTTGGAAAACCATATCCCATACTAATTCTTACAGGCGGAGATATGATGAGAAAGAAAAAAATAGACAGTATCATTGAAACTGCAGAATCCCTGGGCATACCGGTATCCATAAGCCCTGCAGCCACTGACATGCTCACATCAGGCCGGATTTCATATTTCAAGAAGCATCATGTACTCTCCGTTTCATTATCACTTGATGGAAACAGGGAAATGCACGACTGGCTCCGTGGAAAAGGGGTTTATAACCAAACAATTGCACTGATCGATGCACTTAAATCTTCAGGAATGAAAATGCAGATAAATTCTGTAGTGATGAGAAAAAATATAGACCAGCTTCCAGATCTCTTAAAATTGCTTCTGGATAAAGATGTCAGGACATGGGAAGTATTTTTCCTGATAAGGACAGGAAGGGCAATTGACAGTGAGGACCTTACGCCTAAAGAGTTTGAGGACATAAACCAGTGGCTGGCCTTTTCCACGCGTTATGGGATGTTAATAAGGACAGTTGAATCGCCTATATTCAGGAGAATTATGGATACAGGAAATGAGGATTATAGTGGTGAACTTTATTATAAATTGGTGGATAAGACCATAGATTTGCTCGGCCTTCCTTCAAACCCATTTGTCCCCACAAGGGGAGCCGAAACCCGGGACGGAAAGGGCATTATTTTTGTTTCACAGAATGGAGATGTTTATCCAAGTGGCTTTCTTCCATTTGTTGTTGGGAATGTACGTGAAAAAAGCATAATGGAGATATACAGAACCAATGAAACACTTCAGAAACTCCGTGACCCTAATAATCTTCTTGGCCATTGTGGCATATGCTACTGGAACGATTCATGTGGCGGCTCCCGTGCAAGGGCATTTTCATATTTTAACAATATATTTGCCCCTGATCCTTCCTGCATATATTCAATAAAGTGATTCCTCTACATTATAAATTACCACTGGAATATTTAATTTCTTTTTCAGTTCGCTTTTGATAAAATTATATTCTCTTATCGTATTTTCTGCAGTGATAAATATGCCATTATTTTCCATAACTCCATGAAAATCATTGTACTCCTTCACCGGTGAAATATAAATTATATCGCCTTTCGAGTATTCTATTGATTCAATAAATTCTACAGTATCCCTTACATGTTCATTTCCAAAGCCTGACATGACTATCAACCCAATATTTATACCAGAAGATTTTATCTCTTCAATGAATTTTTTAGCAATGCCTGTATCCATATTCTTATTGAGGATTTTCAAAATTTTATCATTTCCACTCTCTATTCCGATATATATTCTCTTCATGCCAAGATCTTTCAAAATTTCAAAATCCTGTTTTTTCTTTGGTGTCGTGAAAGCATCAGAAAAAGAGTAAATTGGATAATTAAATTCACTGTTAATATATTCTAAGTATTCCTGAAGGATTTTTGAATTTATTCCTGCAGAATTTGCATCCCCGATGAATATCCCGGTCATTGAATCCAGCGAGTTCCTGAAATAATTTTTCAGTGCCATTGCCTGTTCCTTCAATTTATCAAATTTTACAATGCCATAGCTTTCATTTTTGTACAGGTTGCAGAATGTGCAGTTATTCCATGGGCATCCCTCTGATATCCTGATATACAGTGAGTGGTATCTGTCAGGTGGTACTATTGGCACTTTTTCCTGGTAAATATCCATTAATTCTTTTCCACGCCTTTTTAGAAATTCATAATCTCTGACATGTTCTTTTAGAAATGGGAATTGATTCACCATTTTGTTTACAGTTGAATAGAATGCAGTAGCAATATCCCTGCTCTCTGAGCATGAAAGTTTCCTTACATACCTATTGCCATTGAAATGCTTCATTTCAAGAAAATCATTCATTCTTGTCCTTCTAAATGTACTTCCATTTAATGTATAATAAATCATATCCGAATCCATATTCATTGAAAGCCACTCATTTTCTCCATCGATTCTGATGATCCCATTCTGGGCACTGGCATACACATTTCATTATCATTATCCAGTTTAAAATAATTCCCATAATTTCAGTAATGCCTTGATTTAGAATAGCCATGAATCAATACAGTTGTCCAGAGAGACTTTTTTAAAACGTGCTTGCCAGTGGCAATATTAATAAGTAATGTATATATCATATTTTATAAATGTTGAAGAAAGGAATCTATGAACAATTGATTGATAAAAAACTTTCCATTGAACTTTCAAAAATTGAATCAGGCAATTTTTCAAAAATTTTCAAAAGCAATATTGAAGAAAATGAATTTACTGAGCTTGCTTTATTATATCTTTACCAGAATCTAAAAGCTTCTATGGATACAATGGATTCTAAAAATAAAATAATTTTTGTAAATAAGATTGCTTTTCTGATAAATGAAAATAATATTCAAAACTCCGGAATTGATACTGCAAGTAAACCTGAGAAGCTTGAAGGAATATTAAGCAAGTCCAGCACAAATTTGATAAAGCCTGCCACTTCAGTATTGCGCCCTTCCCTTTTTACAGGGTCTAAACAGGAACCGGGCCTCTATAGTGAACTCCAAAAAGAAATCATGTCATCAGATGAAATTCTATTTCTTATTTCATTTATTAAATGGAGCGGCATCAGGTTAATTTTAGATGAATTAAAATCATTTACGGACAATGGAGGAAGATTAAGAATAATTACCACCACTTATATGGGCGCTACGGACCCAAAAGCAATTGAAATATTGAGCCAGTTAAAAAATACAGAAATAAAAATATCATATGATACAAAAAGGACAAGGCTCCATGCAAAAACCTATGTATTTAAAAGAAACTCGGGATTCTCCACAGCTTATATCGGGTCCTCAAACCTTTCTGATCCTGCAATATCAAGCGGCCTGGAATGGAACCTGAAAATAGCGGAAAAAAGCCAACAGGAAACGATGGAAAAAATTAACATCACCTTCAATAGTTACTGGAATTCAGATGAATTTGAATCTTACGATTCAACCAAATTTTCTATGCTCAATAATGCCATAAAAAGCGAGAAAAAACATGATTCAAATACAAATCAATATAATTTTGATTTACATCCATATGTATTTCAAGAGAAAATACTGGAGGAGCTTCAAGCCGACAGGGTATTGCGTGGATATACACATAACCTCATAGTATCATCCACAGGTACTGGAAAAACTATGATAGCAGCCTTTGATTATCAACGATTCATAGATGGAAATAAAAGGCCTAAATTGCTTTACATCGCCCACAGGGAAGAAATACTGAAACAGGCCCTTGCAACGTTCAGGGCAGTATTAAAGGATCCTAATTTTGGTGAACTTTATGTAGGAAACTACAAACCTGCAGGTTACGAATATCTATTTATGTCTGTTCAGATATTCAATTCGATAAACTTCAATACATTAACAGAGAGCGATTATTATGATTATATAATTATAGATGAATTTCACCATGCAGCAGCACATTCATACCAAAAACTCTTATCTTATTATAAGCCTAAAATACTGCTTGGCCTTACAGCAACGCCTGAAAGGATGGATGGAAAGGACATTTTAAAATACTTCAATAATCACATTTCAGCAGAAATCCGGTTGCCAGAGGCTATAGACAGGAAACTACTTTGCCCATTTCAGTATTTTATTGTTACAGACAGTGCCGATCTATCAGCAGTATCATGGAAAAATGGAAAATACGATGTGAAGGAGCTAACAGATATTTATTCCAACAATGCCAGTACAGCTAATTCTCGAGCCGAATTGATATATAATTCTGTTATAAAATATCTGGATGATATCCAATCCATTAAGGGAATAGGTTTCTGCGTTTCTATAAAGCATGCCCAATTTATGTCGGAATATTTTAATTCTAAGGGAATAGCATCAAATTTTGTTGCATCATTATCTTCTGAAGCTGAAAGAAATCAGGCAAGAGAAGATCTGCTTAATGGCAGCATTAAATTTATCTTCGCAGTAGATATTTATAACGAAGGCATTGATATCCCTGAAATCAATACTGTTCTTTTCCTGAGGCCTACCGAAAGCCTGACTATATTTCTGCAACAGCTGGGGCGTGGATTGAGGCTTTCTAAAGACAAAGAATATCTTACAGTCTTGGATTTTATTGGCCAGGCAAATGCAAAGTATGATTTTTCTTCTAAATTTTTGTCGCTTTTGGTTGATAAGCATAAAAACATAAAATCAGAGATTATAAATGGTTTTTACAGCCTTCCTGCAGGCTGCTATGTGGGTATGGAAAGAGTCGCAAAAGAGTATATACTGAATAATATATCAAAATCTCTCAATACGAAAACTGGATTACTATCAAAAATTTCAGAGTATTATGATAATTTTGGGCCAAATATAAGCATTTTAGACTTTCTTGAACGTTACGGCCTGGAGCCCTCTGCGATTTATAAAATTAATAATTTTGCCAGGCTTCTGGTTGATGCAGGAAAGACAGGCAATTTTAATGAACCCAACGAAGGCATGATTACATCAGGATTAAAAAAATTGTCTTATATAGATTCAAGGACATGGATAGAGTTTATCTTATCTGTTTTAGGAAAGCATAAAATAGATTATAGCGCCTTATCACAAAATGAAATGTCCATGCTTGATATGTTTCAATTTACATTCTGGAGAAAACCTGCCATGGAAGCTGGATTCAAAAACGCCCTGGAGTGCATTTATGAACTGGATAAATCGCCTATTTTAAAAAGTGAAATAATATCACTGCTGGAATACCGCCTGTCAAGGGTGAATTTTATAGAGCAGGAGGCAGTTAACCACAATGATATGCCTTTAAAAGTACATTCATCTTATACAAGGGACCAGGCACTTGTTGCACTGGGTTATATGTCACCAGAAAATGTTCGTGAGGGTGTTATATACCTTAAAGATAAGAAAATTGATGTATTATTTGTAACAATTAATAAGAATGAAAATGATTATTCAATGACAACAATGTATAAAGATTATATATTGAGCAACAGCCTGTTCCACTGGGAATCGCAGAGCACAACATCAGATAAATCCTTGACTGCTGATAGATATTTCAATGCAGACAACGTGAAAAACAGTGTTTTTCTATTTGTAAGGGAATACAGGAATAATGAGCTTGGAGCTGCACCTTATAAATTTCTTGGTCCAGTTACAGCTGAAAGCCATGAAGGCACAAGGCCTGTTTCTATAATATGGAAACTTATAACTCCGCTCAGCTCTGCAATGGAAGAGGCTTTGAGCACTGTAATAAAAGTATAGGAACATAACTTAAGTGATAAATGGTATATTACATCAATTCAATACATATTTTTGATGGCACAGGTTTTGTATAATTAAATGAAAATATGAAACCTGTGGAATTGTAAAATTCACATTATAATAGGGATCACTATCCATATAAATAAAAGACAAAGGAAAATTAAAATAAAACGCAATAAAATAATTAAGAGGCATGGAAGAAAGAGTCAAATAATATTTATATCACGTATAATTGCAATAACAATATTTGTAATTAAAAATATAACATTATGATAAATGATGGATAAATTTTAAGTAATAGGGGGTATTACTTAATAATAGGGGGTATTACTTAATAATAGGGGGTATTACTATTGATATTTGATATAATTCCAAAGGATGATATTAAAGATTTATTCGGCCGGGAAAAAGAGATAATTTTATTAAAAAACTCCATAAAAGAGCCATTAACTGTTATATATGGCATCAGAAGGACTGGAAAAACCAGCCTGTTGAAGAGCACATTAAATTCTATGAAAGTGCCGTATATTACCATAGATGTAAGGGAATTGTTCAATGAATCCGGATCTATACGTGAAAATGAAGTCTCAATAAAAATTTTAAACGAACTGAAAAAAAATGTCAAATTATTGCAAAAACTTAAATTTTTATTTAATGATATGGTTTCAAGGATAAATGGCATTGAAATGAACCATTTTAAAATGTATATAGATTCATCAAGACAATATAAATTAAATGATATACTGGAAATAATAAATGAGATTGCGCTTAAAACTGATACTGTATTTATCCTTGCGGTGGATGAGGCACAGTATTTAAAGTATGGGGGCAAAAGGTACAGCAATATTCTGGCGTGGGCATATGATAATTTAAAAAACCTGCATATAATAATAACAGGAAGTGAAATCGGCATGCTTGATGATTTTCTTGATGTTGATGGTACAGAAAGCCCACTATTTGGAAGAATGCTGAACGAAATCCGATTAAATCATTTTGGCAGGGAAACATCATATAATTTTTTAAAAACCGGTTTTAAAGAATTGAAAACAGAGGTAAATGATGAAGAGATTGACCGTGCAATAGATATCCTTGATGGCATCCCTGGGTGGCTTACGTATTATGGCTATAACAGGGCAGTCAGGAAAATAGATAATAACAGTTCTATAAATAATGTAATAGAATACAGCAAAAAATTGATTGATATGGAAATGAGCAAATTAATTTCAAGTTCCCGAGATCGGTATATAGCAATACTGGAGGCAATTGCATCAGGCCTTAATAATTGGTCTTCAATAAAAGCCTATGTTACAGCAAAAACTGGATACATATCTGGCACAATCTTGAATAACCACCTGATAAAGCTTTTAAAATATGGGTTCATAAAAAAATCAGAAGATAAATATTCTTTTGAGGATCCTTTAATTAAATTGAGATATACTCATGGAACATGACTTTGCCGTAAAGAGAAAAAATATATAAAACAATGATAAAACTTTTTGGCTGAAGCGTAAGTTAAGGTATTAGATTTGAATGGAACAAAATTTCTGGGTCCTGTTACAGCTGAAAGCCATGAAGGCTCAAGGCCTGTTTCCATAATATGGAAACTTATAACTCCGCTCTGCAATGGAAGAGGCTTTGAGCACTGTAATAAAGGTATAGGAACATAAGTGATAATTTTACTTTAACAGGAACATAAATATAGCAATAATTATA
>JAVYST010000047.1:0-9912 GCA_038729085.1 Ferroplasma sp.
TGTAATGAGGTAACGTATATGTGCATTTGAAGCCATTATGCCTTATCTATATATGAATATAAAAATATATCTGCTGTTACCTCTTGCGCATCATTTTCCATACATCTTCTGGCAGATTCTCCATCTGGTTAAAGAAACTTGACCCATATAGGGACTGCCCACCATCCGCGGTTATCACATCACCGTTTATATACGATGCAAGATCAGAAATAAGAAATGCTGCTATGCCTGCTATTTCACCTTTGCTCGACAATCTTCTTTCTGGATTGTTTTCTATAATGTTCTTTTCATATTCATCGCCAGGAAGCAATCTTGACCATGCCCCTTCTGTTTTAAATGCACCGGGGGCAATTGCAGCAGTCCTTATGCCATAATGGCCCCATTCAGCAGCCAGGGAGCGCATGAGATCAAGAACGCCTGCCTTTGCAACGGCCGAAGGGACAACGTAGCCTGAACCTGTCCATGCATATGTGGCAACTATGCTTAAAATGGTTCCATTCATGTGGCTGGAAATCCATCTCTTTCCCATTTCCAGTGACATATATGAGGTGCCATTGAGAACAATTCCTATTACTGTGTCAAATGCTTTTGGTGTTAAATCCTCAGTTCTGCTTATAAAGTTCCCTGCAGCATTGTTTACAAGCACATTTATTTTTCCAGCCCTGTTCTCCAGGGCATCAACTGCCGCTTTTATGTTATCTGGATTTCGTATATCACACTGTTCATATTCTATCCTGTAGCCAAGTTTTTCCATTTCTTTTCTGCCAGACTCAAGATGGTCCAGCTTTCTGCTTATTATTGATACTGTTGCATCAAGTTCTAAAAATTTCTCTGCCATTGCAAGGCCAAGGCCTGTTCCTCCACCAGTAATTAATATGTTTTTCCCCTTAAGCAAATTATTGCCAAACATAAAATTCCATTGAATGTTAATATTTAAACATGGTGAATATACAATTAAGGCTATTATTAAAAATTAACCGCGCTGTTAAATTATAAGGCATTATTAAACATCAATTATAATTTTTAAGCTATTGAAATTCCTCAGAAGAGTAATGTTTATATTGTTCTATAACATATAGAATGTATGGACAGGAATCTTAATATTATTATTGACCATAATTCACAGGAACCCATATATAAACAGCTCTATGATCAGATAGCATATAGCATATCAGCCGGAATTCTGAGTGAAGGTGATTTTTTGCCACCATCACGTACTATGGCTGGCATCCTTGATATAAATTTCCATACAGTCAATGAAGCTTACAGCAGGCTGAGAGAAAGTGGAATCATAACAATGGCAAAGAACAGGCACTATATGGTCAGCAGCAACATGAATAAGAATGCTATGGAAAAAATAAAGCCAAAAGAGAAAGCACTCATCAATGAGGCTATAGCTATGGGAATAAGGGCAGAAGACCTGCGGAAATCATTTGATGGTATTATAAAAGCAATGAAAAATAAAAGCAATGGTGATTAAACATGTTTGATTATTCAGATATTTTTGGGTTTATCTTTACAATTGTTATAGGCATAATGTTATCGATTATACCATATGTAACAGAGAAATCTGCAGTATTTGGAGTGAGGGTTCAGCCAGGGCAGCCTGTTTTCAGGCGGGCCAGGCGGGAATATTTGATTGCCGTATTAATTACCACTGCATTGCTAGCAGCACTTCAACTTACAATATTTTTAAAATATGCCCTGTTTTTTATATTTTCTCCATTTATTCTAATTGGCTTTTCCTTTATCATTTATCTGATATGGCATTACAGAATTTTAAATATAAAAAAGAAAGAGCACTGGGAAGATTCTGAAGGTGGCATGGTATTGGGGACTTTTGTGGTATCAAGATCAAAATTTCCACTGGAATATGCAATACCTGGTATAATAATTCTTGCAACTATATTTATCGCAGGTGCCATTTATTATCCCTCAATACCTGCAATAATTGCAACACACTATGGTGCAAATGGCCTTCCCAACCAATATTCCAAAAAATCAATCGGTGCAGTTTTTTCACCGGGCTTTATTGGTATTGGCATAACAGCTTTTATGTACCTGCTTTCAGTTGCAATTTCCAGGACCAGTTTAAGGGCAGACAGTTCACAACCAGATGCAGCTGAAAGGGCAATAATATTCAGAAATAGGATATCCATCCTGCTTTTGCTTATACCAGTTTTTATGAATTCTACATTTCTGCTATCATCACTTGAGATGTGGGATGTAATTCATCCAGGCACAGCAACTATAATCATACTGATTATTCCCATACTTATATTACTCGTTGCGATAATCCCATTTTTCTATATGACTGGCCAGCTTGGCAGCAACCTTAAGATTGGCACTGCAAATAAATCAGAAATAAATCAGGGCAAATCAATAAACGGGCAGCCCAAAATAAGAGATGACGATAAATACTGGCGTGCCGGTGTAATATATGTCAATAGCAATGATAACAGAATACTTGTTCCAAAACGGTTTGGCGAGGGCTATACCCTCAATTTTGGGAATAAGGTATCAATTATCCTGTTTTCACTGATTATAGCCATCGCTGCTATAATACTGATTATTGTTACTGCATTTGCACTATATTAATTTATTTTGCCTATTTCATAGAACTGTAACGAAAATCCTCTAAAATATTCATATAAGTTAAAAATGCATTATACGGTGAATTGTATGGATTGAAATAATTATGGACTGCCTGGTCCTGTGGGTTGCCGGTTGAAAGATAATATAAATGGTCTGAAGTCTGAAGGTAGCGCCATGTTTTTTTATCAGAGGTATTTTTGAATGAAATTAATTTATTAAATGCATCTTTCTGCATCTCATTGCCAAGCCATGGGTTTAAACCCCGTTCTGTATCGGCCCAGGATACAGTACCATCAAGGTTCAAAACACCGTTGCTATGGAATTTTATAGAATCACGCACATTGAGGAATTCTATTCCTTTCTTTTTAAATTCGAGAGGCAGATATTTGAGAAATTCAAAAATTCCTGTTGTTTCCCACTGGTGTTCTCCGAATGTTTCATAATCCATGAACAGGTTAACCATGTCGCCTGGCGTATCAGCTATCCAGCCAGCGTACTTATCTGCTGTTAGCGGATATTCTGCCCAGGAATTGTTTGAAAACCTGAATGAGATATCATCGCTGAGCTGAAAATTCCTTGCCAGCAAATTCATGCCTGAAGCAGTCTTATAAAGATAATTTGGAGATTTTCCTTTCAATGCTTTTCCAGCACCTTCCATCAAAATATTCTTATAACCCATTGATGCAACTTTTTCAGCAATGCTATCATTGTAAATCAGTTCAGTATTCCTGAATGAAACAGGCTCAATATTAAAGGTTTTCTTAACAAGGTTTCTATGCTCAATTACCTGTTCTTCAAACTCGCCAAGGTCAAATACCGATGCAAGGCTATGGTAATATGTTTCATCGAGCAGTTCTCCAAGCCCGGATCTGAAGTAGTCATCAAATGCATCTATTACCTTTGTATCATATTCCATTGCCTGTTCCAGCAGTGTGCCGGTAATTGAAAAACTTGCCCTGATTCCACTATCAAGCAGTAGCTTTGTTGTCCTTATATAACCTTTCGAAGCAGCCCTGAGAAAAATTTCCTTATTTTTTTCATCCCAGAAATAATCGTGGTTTACATTTATATCCTCAAGCCTGTATGGCCTTAACCTTCTTGGCTGGTGTACTTCAAAATATAGAATAACATTGTTGCTCATAATGACTTATAAACCTCCATAGTTTTTATTGCTGCATTCTCCCAAGTAAACTTTCTTGATTCAATCTGCCCATTTATTCCCATTGTTTCCCTCAGGCTTTTATATTTCAGTATAGCAATAATATAATCTGAAATCATTTCAGTATCCCAGTAATCACATTTGAGTACATTTCCAAGGCCCTCTCCAACCCCTGTTGTATAACTTATTATGGAAGGAGTTCCAGTGCTCATAGCCTCTATTACAGATATTCCAAAAGGTTCTGAAACCGCTGGAAGCACGAATACATCAGCATTTTTATAATAACTTATCTTATCTTTCAGGCTGACAAAACCTGTAAAAATATAATTTGGCTCTACATGGAGCTCCTTTGCCAGCTGTTTCATTTCATCTATAAGGTCACCAGTCCCGCCAATGATAAAAACGGTTTCTGGGAAATATTTCAATACCTTCAGTGAGGCTTCAATAAAGAATCTTGGGCCTTTCTGTGTTGTGACCCTGCCAAAATAAAGGACCTTATTATATTTTCTATATTCTTTTTCTGCCAGATTGATAAAATTAGAATCTATTCCGTTGTAAATAACAGTCATCTTTGACTCATCGCCGCCATAATACTGTTTTACAATATCACGTGTATATCCAGATACTGTTATTATCCTGTCAGCTTCCTTTATAGCCCTTTTTTCTATATCCATTATATATTCCTGTGGATAAAAATTTCCTGATCTGTCAATTTCTGTGCTGTGGACAGTTATAACCAGTGGTTTGCCAAGCTTTTTTTTCAGGTACATTCCAGCCTCATATGTGATCCAGTCATGGCAGTGTATTATGTCCACATCATCTTTAAAAATATTTTCAACGCTTTTATTGTACTGGTATATCATATCATTAAAATTATTGAATGAATTTTCAGAAAAATATTTTCCTGCAGAATAATAACTTCCTGTAAATTCTCCTGTTTTATTATTATTTATTGAAAGTGGAACCTGTTCCACATCAAATGGGTATTTTTTATAAAGCCCCTTCATTTTTGGAACATAGAGGCGAATGTTGGCCATCCTGCTAATTATAGAGAATATATTAATAGTGTGTATGCCAAGGCCGCCAGAGAAAATGGGCGGAATCTCCCAGCCAATTACAGAAATTTTCATTGATAATCTATGAATAAATTGCATTATCCATATTAACATTGCTATATAATTTACGCCAGTAAAATTGAAAATATATAATAATGGCTTATGAAATAATTGAACAGTGGAAAATGCACATAACACAGTGCTTTACTGAATCAAATTTTGGGAAACAATGTTAATTATCTTATTGAAAAAACTAAATATAACTTCAAAATGAAGTATTATGGATATCATAGTTCTTATTAAGCAAACAGTAGATATGGATCAGATAAAGCTCAATGACCAGAATGAGCCTATTATGGAAGATCTGCCGCTAAAAATGGATATTCTGAGCAAAAATGCTGTTGAAGCAGCAGTACAGCTTAAGGAAAAATATACGGGAAATATCACAGGCATAATATTCGGAACCGAGCGATCAACGTCAACGATTAAGGAGGCATATGCAATGGGCGTTGATGAGGGAATTGTTTTAACTGGATATAAAAAATCTGACCCAATGGTAACGGCCGCTGTCCTATCAACTGCTATAAAAAAATTGAAGTATGATATCATAGTTCTGGGTGACCAGTCTTCTGATTCATATTCCGGCCTTCTTGCAGGCCTTTTATCTTCCAGCCTTGGCATTAATCTAGTAACAAATGCTATTAATATATTAATTGATGGGGAATCCGCAAATGTGACAACAGAAGGTGAAACTGAGGATGTAACTGTCAGTACATCACTTCCTGCAGTGATTTCTGTTGCCCAGGAAATAAACGATCCCAGGCTTCCAAATGTAATGCAAATAATGAAGGCCGGGAAAAAGGCCATAACAGTTGAAGATGGAAAAGCAGAATATAATGATGACTCAAAAATTATTTCTGATAAAGCACCAGAAAGCCAGAGAAAAAAAATAATATATGAGGATGATAAGGGCGTGGATGAAATAGCAAAAATATTAAAGGTGGTTAAATGAAATCCCTGATTTTTTCAGATGAGCCTAAAAACGCACGTGAGCTGGCAACTTACCTGTTTAAAAAGATGGAAATAGATATAATTTCTGAAGAGGATAAGGAGCTGCCCTATTATGGTGCAGACAATGTGTATTTCTATAAAGATGGCTTCGTTGACAACCTTTTTAAATACCTTTCAAAGCATATTGAATCAGAAAAATACGATATGGTATTCATATCATCTACAAATCTTGGGCGTGAACTTGCAGGTATGCTATCATTTAAATTGAAAATGAAATGCATGCCAGAGATATTCTATTTTGAAAATAATGGAAAAACAATCACAAAAAGGTTCTTCCATGGTGGAAAAACTGTCGTTGAGGAAGAAAGCAATTTTAAAATGTTTACTGTTTCTCCTGGAATATGTGAGGCAAAAAAAACAGATAAAAAATCACCAGTTAAAGATATTGCACTGGAAAAATCTTCATATAAAATTATAGATAGAAAAAGCAAGGCAACAACCGGGACTGATGTAAGAAATGCAAAGGTTATTGTATCAATAGGGAGAGGCCTTGGCAGCAAGGATAATATCAGCAAAATCAAACCACTTGCTGATGTACTTCATGCCGAGATTGCAGGTTCCAGGCCAGTTTGCCTTGATTATAAATGGCTCAGCGAAGACAGGCAGATCGGGTTATCAGGCAAGAAAGTGAAACCTGATTTTTACATAGCCCTTGGCATTTCAGGGCAGATACAGCATATTGCAGGAATCCGGGGTGCAAAAACAATAATTGCCATAAACAAGGATAAAAATGCTCCAATATTTGAGGAATGTGATTATGGCATAGTTGGAGACCTTTTTTCCATTGTGCCTGAACTGGTAGAAAAACTCAAAAATTAATTTTATAAAATTATTACAATATTTTTAACCATTAATATATTAAAAGAGGCAGGCATTTATTTTATTTAAATGGTTTATTAAAAATTTCTAGCATCAAAGTTATAACTGCAAATATTGCTACAATTGCTATTGTATATTCTTCAATTACTGTGAGATTCTGATTTGCTAACAGTGCAGATGTGAATAATCCTGAAAATAATGCTGAAAATAATGGCGAGAGAATAAATATAGCTATTGACGAAGGCGGCATCAACCTGAATTTTTTCAACCACAATTTAATTTTGTGCGATAAAATTGCAAGATAAATAATTGCAGTATTTATATACTGGCAATTTTCAATTCTAATATTTAGATTATCCCTGAATGCATTAATATATGCAACTTCAACTCCATCTGTTATTATCATAAAGTTAATTTTTCCACTTTTCAGGGCTTTGATGCCAGCTTTATCTATTCTGAATTCCCTATTTTCATAATTCATAATTCCGCCAGGAAGGACATAGCCCAATTCAATCAAACCATCAAAAATAATAAATTTTTTATCATATTTTTTTATTTCTAAAGCCAGATCTCCGGAGATAGTTATAGTTTTATTTTTATATTTGCTGATCTCAACTTTATAATTTGATGGGCCTATTATAACTCTTTTATTGTATATATAAATGGAATCAGCCATAATATATGAAATTAAATTTATTTATAAAGTTATCCCATTTCTGGGACGGAATTCTATTAAAAATTTAGAATGTTATTATAGAATAGCCTTCATCAACTTTTTTGGCGGTCTGTATTCCACCCATAACAGGTTCAACACCATCAATCAAATCTGATTCATTTATTCCAATTCCCTTCACAGATACAGTGCAGTAACTGACATCTATGCCAGCAGCTTTCATATTATTTATTCCATCTGCTATTGGCTTTATTCCATTTGAATTTTTTAATAAGTTTTCCACACCTCTTCCAAGAAACATGAAGGAAACAGTTGCTTTAGCATTCTTAACAGAACTGGTTGAGAAATTCATGGCAACGTTCACCATATTCAAATCGTCCTTCCCTTTTGTAATAATCACAAACATTTTTGCCATAATACGTCAGTGTAAAAAGATAAATAAATGTTTAGGTAAAATCAGATACTGTAAACTATGAATGCGATTATAACAACAGCAAGTGTGGAATAGGCATTTACCTGCCCTTTGGACATCTTTCCCCTATTTTCAAAAAGTGCGCCCAGCACGCTGTCAAGCTGGCATCCCATAAAACCAAGAAGTGTGATCACGCCTATGCTTATTATGCTGAATGAATGGATCTTTAATACAGCATATGATATTCCTATGATGAGGGCTCCAAGCACTGCAGCTATCTCGCCAAGCAGTGAGATGCCACCATTTACCCCTGGCGTGGTTTTCCGTAGATTTGTAATGAAGTGTACATTCTGGTCGAATACTCCAATTTCAGAGGCAAACGTATCAGCATTTACGGATGCAAATGAAACGCCAAAAATAAGGAAATATGGATAATTATGAAGTTTAACTGCATTTAAAATTGCTATTGCAATTCCAATCAGTGCAGCATATATAACATTTGAGGCATGCCTTTCACCATTTACCCCCTCCTGCAATTTCTTCGCGGATTTCTCTTTAATTCTATATTTTGTGGCAATCTGTGCTGAGATTGCAAAAATAAGCATCAATATAAGCCAGAAAATGGAACCAAGGATGACCACTATTACACCTACAATAAGGGCTGCTATGGTCCCTTTCAGATCAAAAACATGAAACTTTAATGAAAATACAAATAACAATAATAAAATAATTGCAGATGCTATTATATAATAAGGATTCAAGGCAACATCCTCCATATATGCTTTATTGCAAAGTGAATTTTTATATTAAAAATAATAGCTTTCATGATTATTGTTAATCGTAATCTATGATATATATAAATCATTTATGGTAAAACTATATGGAGAGCATAACAAGTTATAAATTTCACTTCTCTTTCAATTTATAATCTGGATTTATGGAGTTTTTAAATTAAATATGTATTTTGCCTCAAAAACCTCATCAAAATTTTATTGAAAAGTTTGAGGAATTTATTCCTCATGGATTTTAGATAAAAATAATGTCTGCACCGAATAGAATAATGTTGATTTAATTATTCCTGGTTTTCAAAATATTTTTTATATATAAAATAATAATATATATAGTAATTATTAAATATATTGTAATAATATATAGATAATGATGGAAATAGTAGAGATAAAAAATAAAGGGTATACCAATTATTTAAAAGGAATAAAATTAATTGTATTTGATATGGATGGCGTGCTGCTTAAGAACAGAAATTCATGGGATGTAATAATAAGAAAATCCCTTGGCATGCACAGCAATGACAGAAATAGCATGAAATATACATTTGATCGCCTGTATAAACAGGGAATACCAGAATATATGTTTGAAAACCTTGACGCTACCAGAATAAAAACCTATCTTAATTTAAATGAATTATCGTCGAATGTGAAGCTGACCATGGATTATCTGAAGGAGAAACAGATTAAAACTGCTATTGTTTCAGCCGGGTCGCATGTGTTTGCTGAGTACCTTTCAGAGATATTTGGCTTTGATTATTATATTGGAAACCATGTTGACACTAATGCCAGAAAATTTATAAAAAATGTTGATCCAGAGTATAAGGATATAAATGTGAGGCATATACAGGAAATGTATAAAATAAAGGCAAATGAGACATTGAGTGTTGGTGATTCATACATGGATTTATCAATGAAACGCTCTTCAAAATACTTTATTGCATTCAACCCATCTTCAAATGAAATGCTGGAAAAATCTGACTTTTCAGTAAATTCCACAAATCTATTTGAAATAATTGAAACCCTTGTGGGTGGAAATTTGCAGTTATCCTATCAGGGTTTATAATTAAATGGATATGCCTGAACATATTTTAATAGTTAAATGATATAACTTTGTCATGGAATTACAGGTTTTAGGTACATGGAATGCAAAATTATTGCCAGGGAAAATCAATACATCATTTTTGATAAATAAAAATATTCTTCTTGATTGCGGGCCTGATACACTGTATGCAATGATAAACAATGGAATAGATATAAATAAAATTGAACTGATTCTGATCACGCACATGCACCTTGACCACTACGGAGGCCTGCCACAGCTCATATGGCAGCGTGGCCTC
>JAVYST010000048.1:0-9252 GCA_038729085.1 Ferroplasma sp.
CCTAATCAGCCAGTTCGATAGGCAAACCCTTTCCAGTTTCCTTGCCAAAAACAAACCAGGCTATTGCGCCTGCTGAACCGATTATCCAGACTATAATATTGAACAGGATATACTGGCTCAATGTATAATTGGCTGTGAGGTATATTGTTGGTATATACAGCCCAATTCCAAGAAATCTTACAAGCGCCGTTATTGAACCTCTGGATTTTGTTGCCCATACTTCCGATTTCAGGGTATCTTCAGCCATATAGCCAAGCTGTATGAAAGCGTTAAGGGCTATAACAAAGAACCAGAAAACTATGAGATATTTTGTCCATGTTCCAATGGTGAAGTATATTATAATTGTGAATACTAAAGAAAATACATATCCCCATAATAACATGTGCCTCCTGCTAATTTTTTCTCCAAAAAATCCCACAAAGCCAACTATAAAAGCAGCAGCATCGGAAACAAGCAATACTACTGCTGTTAAAGATGGAAAGAATGTTGGGGCCAGCACATATGCAATTAAACCAAAACCTGTTGTACCAGCAAATGCAGTGGTTATAGTTGCAAACAATTTCAGCCCAATGTGTTTATTTTCAGTAATTTTTTCAGCCTCTTTGAGGTCCTTGCTGCTTTCTGTCCTTTCTATATAGCCCTCCTGGCCATAATATTTAATTGCCTCTTCCTTTGCCTGTTTTTCTTTCCCTTTGCTGGCAAGCCAGAGAAAGCTTTCTGGAAGATATCTCCTGGTTACAATTAAAACCACAACAACAGCAATGATAGTTATACCGATCATTCCTCTTTCGAATTCAATTGAATAATATGCTGTAGAAAGTGATATGGCACCAAGTACAAGCCCGCCAAGTGCAATGAAATTTAACAGAAGCAGCATAGCAGTACTCCTGTGTTTTGAAGGAAGTATTTCCTGTGCAAATGCAAGTATTGTATTCATCTCACCACCACCGCCTATCAATAATATTGCAAGAAATAATAGTATTAAAACATAGGAATAGCTGAAAGCAATACCTACGGCCCCTATGCCATACATTGCCATAGTTATATAAAATACATGCTTTCTTCCAATTTTATCTGATAATGGGCCAGCAATTGCAATTCCAATAATTTCCCATAAGGGAGCCCATGATAAGAGTAATGATCTGAGGCTTACAGGTATTGTTACCCATGTTGTAGCTATTGAAGCAAGCCCAAAGATATATGCACCAAGAAAAATACCCAGTGCAAATGAAATAAAAGCAAAGTTATCAATCATCCGCCATCCACTGATATGAAAATAACCGTTATCTGGCATTAATTGCCACTCTCCTCTGCAATTATCTGGCCGGGTATATATTTTCCGTCTCCGGGTTTTAATAATATATCCCCGTTCTCCATGGCCTTCATTCCCCTCACTATTGTCATATCAGGAAAGCCTTTCAACATCATTCCATCAAATATTGAATAATCTATATTGCTATGAAGCATGGAAGATGTGACTTTAAACTCCTTTTTTGGGTCTATTATGGCAACATCAGCATCGAATCCGGGCAATAGGTTGCCTTTTTTCTGCAGCCCAAAAAGAAGGGCAGATTGCCTTGATGTTATATCAACCAGCTGCTCTATTGTAAGTTTTCCTTTTAAAACACCGTTGGTAAACAATAATGGAAGTATCGTTTCCACGCCAGGAGTTCCATTTGGAACGCTGTTGAATGGTGGCACTGTATCACCATGCCTCATTTTCTGGGAATCAGAATAAGTACAGTGGTCGCTGCCTATGAGTTTTATATCACCAAGTGACATTCTTTCCCAGAGATCCTTAATTTCAGATTCCTTGCGGAAAGGTGGGCTCATTATATATCTATAACCAAACTCACCCCTATATACGCTATTGTCATATGTAAGGTAATTTGGAGTGGTTTCATTATAGAACTTAAATCCCTGTTCACGGTATTTTCTAAATATATCTACTGCTTCGGCAGTGGAAGTATGAACCATATACATTTTTACCTTTTTGCCAATCATAGACGCAATTGCAGCTACTCTGTTTGCTGCCTCGATCTCTACAATTTCAGGCCGTGAATAATAATGGTAAATAGGCTGAGTTTTATTTTCCTTTAACAGTTCTTCTGTTATTTTATCCACAATTGCACCATTTTCAGCATGTATTGCAACGATTCCATGATTTTCAGTAATGGCCTTGATTGCATTGTAAAGTGATTCGTCATTTAACAAAAACTCATTTTTATATGCCATGTAAAGCTTGAATGAAATAACGCCTTTTTTTACCAGTTCTTTTATAGCATCTATAGAATTGCTATTATCATCTCTGAGTATGCAATGGAGAGCATAATCTGATACCACTTTATTGTCTGCTTTTTTTCTCCACTTTTCGTATGCACTGACTGGATCTTCCCCCTTCGCAGGTGTGATAAAATCTATTATTGTGGTAACTCCTCCCCCAAGGGCAGCTTCAGTTCCATAATAAAAATCATCTGCTGTAACTTCTGACATGAATGGAAAATCCATGTGCGTATGGCTGTCAATTAAGCCGGGAATTATAAGTTTGCCAGATGCATCAATTATTTCATCTGCACTGGTTGCAGTTCCACCAACTCTATCGACCTTTCCATCCTTAATATAAAGGTCCTTTTCTATTATCCCGCCTGCAAGGCAAATCTTTCCATTTTTTATAAGCATATCACTCATTTTTCTTACCTCCAATTATTTTACCATGCCTGACCACAGTCCTGCTGTGCCGGTATTGAAATACTTCAATCGCATTCTTTGCATCGGTGATTATAAAATCGCCCTCTGATCCAATAGCGTAGCCGTAATTTTTTGCTCCAAATGCAGTAGCTGCATTGTATGTCAGCATATTGAGCGAATTATTAAGATATTGTGGAGCCATTAACGGTTCAGCATGGATAGCCATGAAAAGTGCATCAAGTGGATCGCCACTGCCTATAGGATACCACGGATCCATTATACAGTCCTGCCCCAATGCAACATTTACATGGTTATCGAGAAGTTCCTTTATTCTTGTAACACCCCTTATTCTCGGATATGAATCATATCTTCCCTGCAAATGCATATTTATTAATGGATTTGAAATCACATTTATGCCTGCCCGGCCAATCAATTTAATGGCCTTTGATGCATACTGGTTGTTATAAGAATGCATAGCTGTAAGGTGCCCGGCTGATACTGAACCCTTAAAATCCCTTTTAATTTTTTCTTTTGCCAGTGTTTCTATAAATCTGGATTGTGGATCATCAGTTTCGTCTATATGGCCATCTATGTTTCTATCGTATTTTTCAGCCAGATCGTAAGCCGTTAAAACGGATTTAATTCCATCTTCCCTGGTATCCTCAAGATGTGGAGCAAGCCCAACATTATCTGCACCCAGTTCAATTGATTTTTCAAGCAATTCAAGATTATTTTCATCAGTGTACATGCCATGCTGTGGAAATGCAGTCACCTGCAAATCGACGTCCTTAATCTCGTGTTTTAATTTTACCATTTCTTTCAAAGCTATTAAATTTGGGTCAGAAACATCTATATTGGTCCTTATTCTGGTTATGCCATTTGAAAGAAGCAGGTTTATTGCTTTAATAACACGGTTATGAAGCTCGTTGCTATTCAAACTGTTATTCCTGTACCGGTCCCAGAGTGCAATTCCCTCTTCAAGCGTGCCGCTATTATTTATTATATCATCATTTAAAATAAATACAGAATCAAGGTGGATATGCAATTCAGAAAATGACGGTATAACCATACAATTGCCTGCATCGATTGCATTATCATCCTTATTCGAGTTTGATACTTTTCCATCTTCAATATTTATATCTATTATCCGATTTTCTGGATACGTTTTACAGTTTTTAATTATCATCTTCAACACTTCTGCCCTCAAATATTTTTTTGGTGTCATCGGCAATATACCCATGGACCAGGCCACCTTTCAATTCTGGCTGATATTTTGGGATAACCCAGAATTTCATCAATATTATATATATTATACCAGATAAGATTATGGTAAAAATCCAGGATCCCTGGTACAGCCAGGATTGGTATGGAAATAATGAAAAGGAAACTGGAAGATACGAATAAGGAGGATAAACAAGAAACAGAGAAATTACAAATGATATCACTGCAGCAGGGTTAAATCCCTTAAAGTACTTGAATCTTCCATTTGAAATAAATGTGTCTGCTGCTTCAAATTTGAACCTTCTTATAATGACATAATCAAAAATCAAAATGCCTTCAACAGCACCTAGTATTGCACCATAGCCATCCAGCCAGGTTTCTATATAGGATCCTGCATTCGCATAGAAGCTCCATGATTGAAGCGATGCTGCTATTGCAACCACTATTAAAACGCCTCCAAACCATGGTATCAGTTTCGGATAAATATTTGAAAAATCATACCCTGGCCCAACCGTATCTGCGAAAATATTGACCACCAGGACTCCAAGCATAAGTAAAAATAGAGTTATATACAGTATAGATGGTGGAAGCGAAATAGTAGCAAGCAAAACAGGATCATAAATAGCGGTGTGGTATTTCACTATAGTAACGCCAGCAGTTAAAATGGCCATCAGTCCTATTCCAACCATCATGAATGGCAGAGCTATCTGCCCCTTAATTGCAGATTTCTGGGATTTTGCATATCTTGTATAATCCGGCATGCTGATTCCCATAGTTGCCCAGAATGAGATTTGCGCATTTACCAGGGCTATAAAAAAGTAAATAAATGTAGAGCCAGAAATTGAAGTTTTAATCTGAAAAACTGGAGTGAAATCCCATCCTACACTGCTGCCATTGACTGCAAAAACCAGTATCAGGCCAATAAAGGCGATAAATGGAACGACCCATGATAATTTCCTGAGCAGTTTCTGGCCATGCTTTGGCGGTGCGAAATATAATATAATTAATCTGGCGGCAATAGTTGCAATAAAAACAGTGATAAAAACACCGGGAACAAGGGCTGCAATGGTAAATGGAGTTGCATTTCCAGTGGCAACCAGCGACATTAATCTTGATTTCATGCCTGTTGCATCAATATACATGCCAGCGAAACACTCCGTTATTATCCAGGTATCTATTCCCCACCAACCGGCGCCTATGAGGCCCCTGGCAAATGATGGTATAAACGTTCCATATGTACCCCAGCGGCTTCTGGTCAATGAAGTTTCAGGCATTCCATATTTTGCTCCACCGTGCCCTATGATTAGAATAGGAATCAGTACTACTACATTTCCAATCAAAACAGAAAGAAGTGACCATAGCCAGTTCAATCCAAAATCAAAACCAACTGACACCAGGCTCCATGATTCCACTTCAACTGCCATTCCAAACCATATTGCAAAATACGTCCAGGCTCCCCATGTCCTGTTGGCAAATGATGTGGGCTGAAAGTCTTCATTCCATAAATACTTGCTTTCCGGAAACGTTGTATTTAATTCAATATAACCTTTTTTTGGATCGTAATCCGTCATCTTCGCGCGGTCTATTTTTTTATCCATATAACACCTATTATATATATTTCAATGATTAGCAGGCCATAAAAAATATAAAATTATTTATCTCCAGAAACACCTTCTTTTTTTTCAGGTTCCGATTGAAAAATTTTATTCGTATCATTGTCGGCGTAGCCTGTTTTCAGATTTCCTTTGTCTGAGGGGGCATATTTTGGCATTATCCATAATACGTTGAGAATCAGGTCAAGAATTCCAGCCAAAAAGAAAGCAGTCAACCATGAATTATCGTAGAAAAGATGGAAAATGTAGGCTTTTGAAATTCCCCATGGATATATATAAGTGATTAGCACAGCAATTAAACCACTTATAACAGGCGCTGGATTCACGCCGTGGTAGAAATAATATGAGCCATTTTTCCTGAATAAATCCTTTATATTTAATTTGAAATGCCTCATTATTGCATAATCGAAAATAATTATTCCTTCAACCATTCCTAGAAGTGCACCGTAGGCCAGCAGCCAGTCATCAACATAGGTATAAACACTGGTACTGTATGCAGTGTAGCCTCCAACTATTATGCTTATCACTACTCCAATGAGGATGCCACGGAACCATGTTAATTTTTTAGGATATGTATTCGCTATATCGTAACCCGGTGCTATAGAATTTGCAAAAACATTGACAGAGAATGTGCCAATTATAACTGCGATAAGAAGTGGTATAGAATAGTATGCAGGGAAATAAAGCGCCATTAACTCAAGGGGATCATAATTAAATAAGGCTGCACCTGATGATGCGGTAAGCCAGCCAGCTGATATTGAAGCACCGGCTGCGATCAGGGCCATTGAGCCAACAGCCATCATTATGAATGGCATTGGAATCTGCCCTACTGCCTGCGAAAATTGTGATTTTGCATATTTAGTATAATCAGGCATGCTAACAGCCATAGTGGCCCAGTAGGCAACGTTTGAATTCATAAAGGCAAATTGAACCAGAGGGGATGCACCATGTGGGTTGTAAAGGGTTATAGGGGTAAAGTTAAATTTTGCTGCAGACAGGAAAAGATAGAACATTATAGCAAAACTTGCAATCATAATTGGCGCAGCTGATTTGGCAAGTATTCTCAGTGGCCTTTGCCCCTTTACTGGAGGTGATACATAAAATATTAAAAGTTGGGCAAGTATGACAATTGCAAAGATAGTGTAGAAAACAGCAGGGAAGTATCTTGGGAGAGTTCCTGGCCCAATCTCAGCAGAAAGTGAAGCAAGTTCGCTTGCTTTAAATATAATCAGATATATATATGCAGCAGCTTCAGCTATGATAAAAGATTCTATTCCCCACCATCCCATTGAAATTACACTTCTGATCCATGAAGGTATCTGAGCACCATAAATACCCCAGCGGCTTCTTGTAAGCTGTGGCTCTGCAACGCCATATCTTGCGCCTCCATGTGCCTGTATAATTGTTGGTATCAATATAATCAGGTTTCCGATGAACATATATATTATAACCTCAGTCCAGCTCAATCCCAGGGCAATTCCAACTGTTGCAAGTGTCCATGTAGGAACTATAACAGCCATAGCTACCCAGAGGCTTGTATATGTTGGGGCACGCCATGTCCTCAATTCAGGTGGCGTTGGATTAAAATCTGGATTCCACAGATAGTCATTGACTTTGCTTTCCTTATCCATGTAAATCTGGCCATCTTTAATATCTACCTTATCTGCCATCTCATATGCCTCCATGGCTTCCTTTGCTACTGTAACTTATATTGCCTATATCGTTGTCAATAAGTTCCCTGTATGCAATGGTCTTCCTGTCAGCAAGGAAAGGAGCTTTTTCCCTTCTCTTCCTGATCTGGTTCACATCAAGTTCAACAACAGAGATTCCTTCTTTATCAGACATCTGGGTAATTATTTCTCCAGATGGGCCTGCAATAAGGCTTTTCCCCAGGTATTTTATATTATTTCCCCCAAAATCCTCTGCTGTCCTGTTGACACCAACAACAAAAATAGTATTGAATGCAGCATGTGCACGCAATTCCAGTTCCCATGTTTCCGGATAGAAATTGGTAGTGGTAGGAACAAATACAATATCTGCACCTTTGAGTGCAAGAATTCTTGGGCCTTCCTGGAAGTGCCTGTCATAACATATTACTGAGCCTATTTTATATCCATCATTTTCGAATACAGGATATCCACTTCCCGGGTGGAAATAATATTTTTCATAATAGCCATTCAGTTGCGGCAAATGTATTTTCCTGTACTTGCCCATCACATCTCCATATTTATTTATAAATATTGCCGTATCATAAAATATTCCCCTTACCGTGCTATCTTCTTCAAAAATTGTAGGGACAATTCCAACTTTATGCTCCTTTGCGTATTTCTTGAATATCTGGACTGTTTCTCCATCATCTCTTTCTGCATATTCAAAATATTTTGTATCTTCTTCCGCAGGAAAGTATGGTGTGGTAAAAAGTTCATTGTATACAATAAAATCTGCTTTTTTATCCACAGCTTCATCTGCATACAATATAGCTTTCTCAATATTTTCCTGCTTTTCGGGCACTGAACCCATCTGTATCATTCCAATTTTAACGTAACCATCTTTTGCCATTTTTAATCATCCCTTACTTTTTTCATTTCATCATCTATAGAATCCCTTTCCCTGATCAATGTCTCAAGGAAACTGTATTCTTTTATATTTTCAACGAGTTTTCCGCGAATTTCGTCCAATGTTTCATAATTATGCCTCTTCATATAGCCTTCCATTTCGGTGGTCCATTCTTTAATCTGGGCATAACCATTTAATATTGTATCAGTAACAACCTGGACTGATGTTGCCCCACACATTATATACTCAACTGCATTTTTCCAGCTGGATATGCCTCCAATGCCGCTTATAGCCAGTTTTGTGCTTTTATATATAGAAGAAACGGCCAATAAGCCCATTGGTTTAACTCCAGGCCCGGACAATCCCCCATATGTTGTATATCCATAAACCGGCGGCAACAGCCTTTCCCTTTCAATATCTATTCCCATCATGCATGAAACAGTATTTATAGCGGAAACAGCTTTTGCTCCAGCCATTTCTGCCTTTTTAGCTATTTCAGCAATATCTGTCACATTAGGAGATAATTTTGATATTATTGGTATTCCGACTGACTGCACAACTTCCTTTGTATAATCATAAACAAGATCAGGATGCTGTGAAATATAAGCACCGGAATGCCTCTCCGGTTCACCATGTGGGCATCCAAAATTCAATTCTATAAGGTTTGCACCATGGTCTTCTGACCATCTTGCAAGTTTCGTCCACTCGGCCGGATCATCAGAACCCATTATGCTAAAAACAACAGGTGCACCAGGAACTTCCCGGTTGACAATTTTTATGTATTTATCCCATGTATCCAGATTGTCCTCTGTAATCAACTCAATATTCTCAAAAACCATGAGCTCCCTGCTATTGCTTCTCATAGCTGCATACATTGGCCTTACACCTTTTCTAACTATTGAATCACCAATTGTTTTAATAACAACGCCGCCCCAACCTGCTTTCAAAGCCTGGATTATTTTATCTGCAGAGCCACTTGTTGGCCCAGAACCTACCCAGAATGGATTCTTAAATTTTACACCATCAAAGTCTATTTCCAAACTCAATTTACCACCTTTTTATTACCACTTTGCTATCCGTATAGAACATAACATGGTCTGGCCCTCCCTGAGCATGCAGGTCGCCAAAGAACGAGTTCTTATAGCCTGCAAATGGATAGAATGCTATAGGGGCA
>JAVYST010000049.1:0-9227 GCA_038729085.1 Ferroplasma sp.
GCATGATAAAAATAGGGAGGGGCACTCCCAAATTCACGCCTGCGGAGATCAGAGCTCTACCAGCAATGGCAACTCAGGTCGCTGAAGCAGGAAGCCCACGGCTTTAGTCGTGGGAGGATGCCACTAGCCATGGTAAATAATTATGCTTATCTATATAAGAATACCGCACCACAATTTCAAAAGCTTTATTATAAAGCGCTGGGAGGGAGATTTGAACTCCCGGGCTATTTCTAGCAGCAGATTTCGAATCTGCCGTCTTACCGGACTAGGCTATCCCAGCTTAGGGGTATATCGCTAATTTTTATTTAATTTTTCATATTCCTTTTTCATGCACCTGTCCATAACTACAAACATTCCGTTATCCTCTGCAAGTGCTTTTCCATCCATGCTTATTATTCCTTCCTGCATCCATATGACCTGCGCCCGGCCTATAGAATCCTTAACTATTTCCGGTACAAATTCGCGTTTACGGAATATATCAACAACATCAACAGGAACATTAATCTCCTTAATATCCTTAAATGCTTTTTTGCCCTGCCATTCCTGAAGCATTGGATTGACCGGTATAATGTTAAAACCCTTTTCCATCAGGTATGTAGCTACCTGATAGCTATATCTATCGGGCTTATCCGATATGCCAACCACAGCAATATTCCTGTATTTAGATAAGATTGTCTTAATATCCATTTATATTAATGCTGGAATTTTATAAATAGTTTACATTAAAGAATGTTTATATATTTTCTAACAATTTAGACATATGTTCTGTCCAAAATGCGGTGCATTAATGACACCTGTAAGAGATAAATATGTTTGCAATTCATGTGGCTATGAAGTCTCTAAGAAGGGGAAACCCGATACTAAAATTGTTTCAAAGGGATTAGAAAAAGAAATCATCTTTATTGAAAAGGAAGTCAGTGCAGAACCACTTGATAGTGATGCTGTATGCCCTGTTTGCCATCATATGGGTGCATACTATCTTTTAAAGCAGACAAGATCAGCAGATGAACCTGAGACAAAATTTTATACATGTGAATCATGCGGCCACAGGTGGCGTGAATATTAATTTATATTTTTTATAATAATCTTTGTGATTAATATATAGAAGAACAGATTAATAAACATTAAATATTATATTTGAATAGTTGCCATATGGTTCTTGAAGGTCTATCAGATTCACTTAAAGGGATATTTCGAAAAATTTCAGGTTCAAGTTATATTGATAAGGATACTATAAAAGATGTTACAAAAGATATTCAGCGCGCACTTTTAAAAGCTGATGTTAACGTTAAACTCGTTCTTGCCCTCACCAATAAGGTTCAGGAACGTGCAGCAAATGAGAAGCCTCCGGCAGGAATGACATCTCAGGATTACATAATTAAGATAATATATGAAGAATTGCTTGGCATCCTTGGAGTTGATGCAAAATTTGACCTGAAGCCACAGACTATTATGCTTGTTGGGCTTTATGGAAATGGAAAAACAACAACTGCCGGAAAACTGGCACGCCTTTTTATTAAAAAAGGGCTCTCAACAGCACTTATAGCTGCTGATGTACACCGGCCTGGTGCCTATGAACAATTACAGCAGGTATCAAGCGATGTCAATGCTGGATTTTATGGTGATAAAGGCGAAAAAAATGCACTTAAGATTGTTAAAGCAGGCCTTAAGGAACTTGATGATTATAAAATTAAAATAATAGATACCAGTGGAAGAGACTCCCTTGATTCTGCCCTTATTGATGAAATAAAGGAAATAAAAGCTAAGGCAAGGCCAGATACAATTTTATTCATATTGGACGCAACACTTGGCCAGCAGGCAGGCCCACAGGCTAAAACGCTCAATGATGCCGTTGATATTTCCGGTGTGATAATAACAAAGATGGATGGAACCGGAAAGGCTGGCGGTGCACTCAGCGCTGTTGCTGCAATCAATGCACCTGTATATTTTATAGGTACAGGTGAGCATATGGATGACCTTGAGATCTTTAATCCAAAAAAGTTTCTATCGAGATTGCTGGGAATGGGTGATATAGATTCATTGATGGAGGTTGTCAAGGAAACAGATATCACTGAAGAGGAAGCTGAGGCATCCCTGGATAAACTTATGTCAGGCAAATTTGACCTTAAGGATATGTATGATGTCTGGGAAAAATTTGCCAAACCAGGCCTTTTAAAAAAATTTTTTGGTTCTCTGCCACTTTCTAAAATGCCAGGCTCCAACAAAATTGATGAATCACAGATCGACCAGGCGGATACAAAATTGAAATTGTACAGGGTTATACTGGATTCGATGACATATTATGAACTTGAAAATCCGGATATACTTAATGCCAAGAGAATAAAGAGAATAGGAAGGGGATCAGGGCAGGGCGAATCGAGCGTGAGGCAGCTGCTTAAAGAATATAATGGTATGAAGAAGAATATGAAAGCTATCAAGAAAAATAGAAATTTCAAAAAAATGCTTAAAACACAGCTCAAAGGTGGAAATTTCAGCCTTGATGACCTGGAATCAAAAATTTAATTTTTAAATTAAATCTTCAAGCTGTGATACAAGTTCAGGATATTTTGACTGCACTGCCTTTAATATTTCCTCTACTGATATATCCTTTATTCTTACTTCAGATATAACATCAACGAGCTTGTCCAGTGTATCATCAGAAAGCGTTGCAAGTTTTTCCTTTGCAAACCAGTTTCTTAAATGCTTTCTTTCAAACTTGGCTTTAACCATGTCATCATATGTTTTCATCATTTGTTCTGAAAAGTTGTTTTCCTCTATAGCATTTTTTGAAACCTGTGCTGCAAATTTGCCAGATATCATTCCATTGGCAATTCCACCACCGGTAATAGGATCTATTAACCTTGCTGCATCGCCTATAACAAGCAGGCCGGGCATGCTCATTTTATCCTTTACACGGTTGACGGAAACTCCGCCGCTAATTTGCTCTATTATTCTTCCCTTTGCATATCCTGGATGTGATTTTATCCACGAATCAAGATAATTTTTAACATCAAGCCGATCTTTCATCTTATTTATTGTAACTCCAATACCCACATTGGCCTCATGTGGCCCTTTTGGAAATACCCAGAGGTACCCAGCAGGTGCAATTGAACCGAGATAAAAGTCAGTAAAATCTGGATTAGAATCAACGTTTTCCATCCTGTATTCAAGAGCCGATATTATATCGTTTTTCTTTAATATAAGGGATTTCATTCCAGCCCATCTGCCAAATTCACTTTCAAATCCATCTGCAGCTATTACCATCTTCGCCCTTATATCAACAATCTCAGCATTATGTCTTACCTTTGCACCAACCACACGATTGCCATCCTTAATAACTGAAACAGCTGGCGATTTTATCCATACATCTGCTCCCTCTTCTGCAGCAAGAGTTGCTATATGCTTGTCAAATTTATCCCTTTCAATTACAAAACCAACCTCGTTTCCAGCACTTTCAGCACCAAGCGTTATCGCCTTTTTTTCTGAAGGCCCATAAATCCTTGCACCTTTTACTTCATCTGATATCCAGTGAGCCTGAGGCTTTATGTCAACTTCTGGCATCCATGCCTTTGATACGCCCTCACCGCATCTTACTGGCGAACCAATATCTGGCCTCTTTTCAATCATCAATGTTTTCAGGCCATATCTTGAAGTATAACGGGCAGCGGAACTCCCTGCCGGTCCTGCACCTATGACAAGAACATCATAATTTAGCATGGAACCACTCCGCTGAAATAGCGCCTGTAGGGCAACCAATTACACAAAATTCACATTTTATGCACTTATCTTCATTTATCGCTATAACTGTTTCATCTAATTTGATTGCATCTGTTGGGCACATTCCTACACATGCTCCACAATAATCACAGAGGCTTCTATCTACGTCCATCTGGCTTTTAACCATAACTTCCATAAGCGTTAAAGCAACATGCATATATCTATTTTTTGATTGTTACGTTTTATTTATAATAAGGCAGAAATATTTACCATAATATAATATAAATGTAAAATAATATCACACTATAAAAGTATCCATTAATCGTTAAAACCGAATCAAAACGGTATTTGATTCCTGATATATGGCCGGTTCAACTATTGCCTGCAACAGCTTAATTGAAAAGTGATTCGTATATGCCACATTCGATTTTAGAATATTTTCCTGTTTGTAATATAATTATGGCATATTTGTATCTGGGCTTGTATTTAATTCATAGTTCTGTTTAAAGTTTAGGTTATATCCCTGACTGTAATAAATTTATTAATATAATGCTAATATTATATAACCATTAACTTTTATTAACTGGCGATTTAAACCCAAAATAAGTAAAAATTAATAGATTAAAGAAGTTTTTTATGTTTGCACTGGTCAATGATTATATTCCTGCCATATCCAAGTGATAGATCTTCAGCATTAAGTGAATCGTAAGTGTGATAATCTATGGCAATTTCTACATCACCATTCATATAATATAAAATATTCTCCATATCGCATTTCTTTTTCAATTTAACCTGAATATTGTTGGATACTTCACACATTCCAGAATCGCAATTTATAACTTCATTTGCACTTTGAATTAGAATAATTTTGTGCTTGAGTTTCTGCAATAACGACTCTTTTAATATTATTTTGCCACCATTTATATTAAATTCCACCAAATGAACCGCCTATCTCTGTTAAATTTAGGAAGGTAATTACAGTATCATTTAAATATATTATGAAAGGAAATGGTGAGATTAAATAAATCTATTAAAATATACAGCCTTCCATGAATAAGGCAAAAACAAATAAGTTTTAGAAATTTTTAAAATCAAACGCAAGAAAAAACTGGCATGGAGGCATAGCAAGGCAAAAGAAAATCCTGTCCAGCATTGATAGCAATAACCTATAAAGGAAAAATAAATATGCGCAATATAATATCTGAAAGCTCATTTATAATATTTGCCAATTTTCCATGCTCATGCACAATACATCCAGCATGGCCTCGTGCTTCAGGATATGCTTTATCAAGTTCCGCGCAAAACCTATAGAAGAAAAAATTATGGCATAAAGATAAGGCAGGCATAGCTTCTGTGTATTTGCCTGCATACATTGACACCATTTCCAAAAGATCCAACAAGGGCTTTTATCAATATTTTATTAAATGCCAGGCCATGTTTAATATAAGTTTTCAATTTTTTATATTGTTCATATAGCATTATCACTGGAAGACACATATTTTACATTTTATTATTTTATAGAGGTATTGAGATAAGCACATTTATGGCTAACAAGGTTAAGGAAGTTAAAAATGATTGAATATTATGAAGAAATCTGTGCCAATTGCATATAATTGATCTGTAACAAAGTTATATTCCCGATAATTGAATACTGTACATTCTGCTCAACTGTTGGAACATCTATTTTAAAAGTTATGCTATTGCGCTGTATTTTCTTATCACTGATATGGATATTGCCTGAACCATTGTATGCTGTTACTGAAACATTTAAGTTAGATGGTGATTCAATTGTGCTGTTAAACTCAAATATAACAGAATAGTTGCCTGGCAATAAAAATGTCTTATTTTCTAAGTAATGGTCTTCTCCAACCAATTGAAGTTCCTTCAGGCTGGATATATGAGAATTAATCATCGGGCCAGTGATCCTGCCGCAATTTGAAACAAAGTATTTAGAATGGTAAATTTCTGTGGATGGCACATAAATTTTGGGGGGCAGGGTATAATTCCTTTCCAGTACCACAATGTTATAACCCTCAGCAAGAATGCCATAATCACTGCTATTTCCATAGCGATAAGCAAGGCCAGCAAGGCTTAAATTTTCACTATCGTTAATATAAGATTGGGAATCATTCATATTAACTATAAGGTAGCGATAATATGGGACAGTTCCAGATACAGATGCATATGGAAAAGCAGTTGCATTTAAATCCTGGTAAAATAATGGAAATATGCCCTCTCCTGTTACCAATGAAGAATTCATATCAATATCGTTTCTTACCTGCCGCAAAAAACCTGCTTCTTTCCCCTCCATGCTACCAGAATCGTTGATTATTGTATGAATGCCATTTGGCATGACAGAGACAGGAGATAAAGGGCTCACTACTACAAAAGCAGCTATGGCAAATGCAACCATTGCAACAAGGACATTGTGCAAATACTTAGAAGCTTTTTTGCCCTTTTTTCCTTCTCTTGCTGATTTCACGTTGAGAACCGAGATGCCGAGGATGCCGGAAACAAATACAGTTGGTATTAACATCATTGAATATTGATAACCTATCATATAATATGGAATATATGATGATACCATGGCATAGACAAGATATGGCAGGGCAGGTATTAATCCTGGTGGGTATTCATAAAATATAAAATCTATTGCTAAAAATGCAAGTACAAGAAAGAGTATTTTTACTTCATAATTGCTTGTTAATAATATTAGAATTTTATATGGATCAGATACCAGCAATGGAAGCATATTGGTAAATGTATGCGATTTTCCGGTTGAAAAAATAGACGTTGATATGTATCCTGAACCTATATACCCCTTTGCTATCATTGCAAACACATAATAGGAAACAAGAAGTGCCAGTGCTATTGAGCTATTGAAATAGATCTTTTTTTTATTTTTATTTTCAAATAGATATTCTGAAAGAAACAATTCCATAATAAGAGTTGCCATTGCTATAAAAACAAATGAAGAATGCAATGAAACCATTAGTGCAAGAAATAAATAATTTAACCATGTTTTTTCTTTGATAAAAAAATAAATTGACATAAAATAAAAAAATGGCAAAAATACCATTAAATGAAAATCAAAATAAATGGGGCTTTCAGTCAGAGGTGAGAGCAAAAACGTTGTTCCAATTAAGAACGAAATAAATCCAGCTTTTTTTGCTTTTATTTGATACTTTCTGGCTGTGAGCTTGAAAACTTCCAGTGAAATGTAATAAAGAGGTATAATGGAAATACTTATTACAATCGCCTGTAAAATAAGAAGTGTATAAGGGGATGGAAAAATATAGAATGGCAAGAGAAGAATAAATAGGAAAGGTGAAAAATGTTCAGCAAGATAACTTTCGCCAAGCAAGTTGGTATAAAATAGTTGGCCATGCAATGTTGAGTAAAAGGCCTGTGAGTATAGGCCAAGGTCCCATGCATACGCGTTTAATGTATAAGCTTTAAGAATTGAATAAAATGAAAATAAAATAGAAAATATAACAGCAAAAATAATTAACAGCGCTTTATAGCTTATAAAGTGCTTAAAAATTAAAATTCCAGAATTATTTTGATGTTCAATGCTGCTTTCCATTATATGCATAAGAGAATTATATATATTTAATTTGCTTTAAATTTATGTTTTAAATGATTTTGATAAATACCAGTAAAACCATATGTGGTAAATGCATTGAATTTGAAATTAAATAAAATTATGTGAATATTACAGCATGATAATCAGGAAAAGACCTATAAATTCAATCTATGCACTTTGAATAATATTTTAAGATTAAATTAAATTCACAGAAAGATTTTTATTATATTTATTTTATAATTGATTTCACTTATTTATGGCTTGAATAGAAGCCTGATAGGCTAAATACAGGCAAGGAATTATCTTTTAATGTTTTGAATAAACAATCAAATATTTAAATCATAAAGTCCACAGAATAAACACATTATGAAGTGCCAGCACATAGTGAAATATATCACTTAAAAACATAAGTTTTTATTCCCAAATTAATATACCTTTACCATTGAGTGGCATATCTGAATCTTTCAGCACTGGGGTTACGTTCCAATATTCTGCAGTTGGCGTAATGTATATATCCTCCAGCCTTTTCTACTTCTTTATAGCTCATTTATTGCCTGTAAGCGATGTTGGTTCAATATCGCTTCTTTATGCCATAATGAATATAATGGCCGTAGTATTTGTTTTTGGGCTTTCAAATGGAATACAGCATTATCTTTCTTACCATATGGTGAGAATGAACCATAAGGCAATAATGAAGCTTATCAAACAGACCATGGCACTTGGAATCATTCTTGGCATCCTTGCATTTATATTCATGTTTTTTGCAGCGGGCGATATAGCAATATTATTTTTCCACAGCTCATATTATATTCTCTCAATAAAAATTGTGGGTATTGCTATTGGTGGTTCAGTCATGATAAATATATTTGGTTCAATACTTCTTGGGCTGAATCAATACAAAAAATATTCAATAATTTATATATTTATAAATATATTCACTTATTTTTTGCCCCTTTCAATGCTTTTTTTAACTGGAAAATATATTTACCTTATTGCAGGCCTGGCAACAGTAAACATGCTCAGTGCCATAATTTTTGGCCTGTTTGTCCTAAAAACATACAATCGCATTGATAGGACAGATCCTTCGAACAATAGGGAAAAATACAAGAATATATTGCTCTATTCATTTCCATTATTCATTGCATCTATTATGGGAACCAGCGCAACATATATAGACAGGATAGTTGTCTCATATTTTATAAATCTTTCATATCTTGGCATATACAATTTCGCTTTAATAATTGCGTCAGCAGCAACATTTCTTGTTGTTCCTGTATCGAATTTGCTCATTCCAAAACTATCAACATTTTTCTCACTTGATGATAAACAGGGATTCAGGGACAGCATGAGAATTTTGTTGAATATAGTTTCATTGATATATATACCGGCAGCTCTTGGCATAGCTGCACTTTCAAGAATATTGCTATATGAATTCGCTGGCCCTGCCTATACTGTAGCTGCAATGCCACTGATGATAATAATGTTTGTAACATCGCTTTTTATTGGAAGTGTTGTATTGACATCTGGCATATCAAGCATAAGAAAAACTAAAATTTTTGTATATGCATCAGGCTTTGCACTTGCCTCAAATATATTATTGTCAATAATATTAATTCCAAGATTCAGCATCATCGGTGCCGCAGTAGCATACTCGTCTATGAATGCAGTTAATTTCTCTATTGTATACTATTATGCAAGAAAATTTGGCGTAAACAATTATGATGTGTCCAGGCTAATAAGAATATGGATTTCTGCCATTATAATGTTCGTAGCTGTTATAAGCCTCGAACATTTATTTGCTTTCAGCATGCTGCATGTATTTGCCTATATTTTGATCGGTGCAGGCATATATGCACTTGAAATCAAGGCATTCAGGCTGGTAAGCACACACGAAATGGATTATATACTTTCAGTTATTCCAGAT
>JAVYST010000050.1:0-8865 GCA_038729085.1 Ferroplasma sp.
GTTAAAAAACGGAAAATATAGCTTAAAAAATAAAATAGCCATGAGATCTGAAAAAATTAATCTATGCTTCGAAATATCAGGCAATATTTAAATATAATTCTAAATATAGGTTAATATATGATTGATAATAATGACATTATCCTATCAGGATATGATAGAAGCAAGCAAAATTTTGAAATTGGCCTGTTCGAGAATGGAGAACTTAATGTTTATTTAAATGCATTTTACAGCATCCTCAAGCCAGCAGGCGTAGAAATAATTCGCAACCCCGAAGGCTATGAAAAATCCATAACAGAAAATATGATAAAAAATAATGAATTGATTCAATTAAACGAAAATTATTATGTAAACTCCTACCTTTACAGGAGCAATCCTGATGATGTTGCAAGGACTGAAAAGGACACATATATTTCAAGCAGAAAAAAAAGTGATGCAGGTTACACGAATAACTGGATGGAACCGGATGAATTGAAAAAAAAATTGCTTCAAATATTGGATGGTTCAATGCATGGCAAAACTATGTACATTGTTCCATTTATACTGGGTCCAGTAAATTCAAAATACAGTGAGGCAGGAATCCAGATAACTGACAATGAATATGTTGTTTTAAATCTTATAAAAATTTCCAGAGTTGGCCAGGATGCAATAAAAAGAATTGAAAAAGAAGGGAAATACGTTCTTGCAGTCCATGCTACCGGAACACTGGACAAAAATAATAGATATATTGCGCATTTTACAGACGAGGATTTAATAATAAGCGTAAATACAGCATATGGAGGAAACGCACTGCTGACAAAAAAAGGCTATGCATTGAGAATAGCAAGTGTGCATGCAAGGGACAGTAAAAGAATGGCCGAACATATGATGGCACTTGAGCTTAAGTCACCCGATGGCAAAAAATATGGCATTTCTGGAGCATTTCCCAGTGCAAGCGGCAAGACAAATTTATCTATGATAAGGACTCCTGAAGAAATGGCAGGCTGGGATGCAACACTCCTGAGCGATGATATAATATGGATGCATATCAAAAATAACGCACTTTATGCAATTAACCCTGAATATGGATTTTTTGGTGTTGCACCAGGAACAAATAAAAATACAAATCCAAATGCAATGAAGGCATTCAGCAGTGATACAATTTTTACCAATACTGCCCTTACTTTGGATAAGAGGCCATGGTGGCATACTCTGGATGAACCGGATGGAAAGGTATACGACTGGCGTGGAAATTTATCAGATGATTTTAAAAATGCTGCACATCCCAATTCGAGGTTCACCACTCCTATTAAAAATTATCCATATCTGTCAAACAAATTTTTTGACAGTGAAGGATTAAAAATTGATGCAATGCTCTTTGGCGGAAGGCGCAGTGGCCTTATACCACTTATAAGGGAAGCAAAATCATGGGAACAGGGTGTTCTTTTTGGTGCAATGATACGGGCCGAAACCACAGCAGCAACTACCGGCAAGGTGGGCATATTGAGAAATGACCCCATGGCAATGATTCCTTTCTGTGGCTATAATATGGGCGATTACTTTAACCACTGGCTGCAGATGGGGAAACTGGTAAAAGATAGGCCAAAAATCTTCTACGTAAATTGGTTCAGAAAAGGACAGGATGGAAACTTTTTATGGCCTGGCTTCAGCCAGAATTTCAGGGTACTGGAATGGATTACAGAACGGCTGGATGGAAAAATTGATGCAGTAGATACGCCTGTTGGATATATTCCTGACGTTAATTCATTTAAGGCAGGGAAAGTAAGCCATGAGACAGTGGAAAAATTATTTGAAATAGACTATAAGGGCTGGTCGGAAGAAATGAATGCACTTGAGCCATTCTTTAAAAATATCGGTTCTGCTTTTCCGGAAACGTTATGGAATGAATTTTATAAAATGAAGGATGGAATAGGAGCACATCTATAAAATTGTTCATAACTGCTATTGGATAATGCTGTATTTTCATGCGTATTATGGCGTAAATTCATTTCCTTTTTATTTTTCTATGCTTTAATATGGAAAGCGGCTATTCTGCCAGTGTTTTATATTCCTATTAAAAGTTAAATATTTAATCGTGTATGTTATTGCAAATAATGTACAGCTCATATTCACAGAGAAGAAATAAATTATATGATAAAATTAAAGGCAAAGCAATTCTTCTGGACGGCAATAATATATTTTATTTAACAGGCTTCATGGCAGCCGGGATTGAACGCCTTATTGCACTTGTAATAGATGATAAAAAATCATATCTTATTATACCTGCCCTTCACAAAAATGATGTTACTAATATAGATCAATCCATTCAGGTTTTAATCTGGAATGATGGAGAAGATCCTCTAAAATTGCTCTTAGAAATTTCTGGCAATGCTCCTGTTTTTGTTGAAAGTAGCATGCCAGCATATATTTATTCGAAATTCAAAAATAAAATAGAATTTATTGATTCAACAATATCGGCCATGCGTGCAATCAAGGATAATGAAGAAATTAATAACATCAAAGAAGCTATAAAAATTGCAGAAACATCACTTGAACAGTTGATTCCAGAGATACATGAAGGCATAAGCGAAAGTGAATTAGCATCATTGCTTGACCATAATTTTATCAGAAACGGCGCAGCCGGAAATGCGTTTCCCACAATAGCCAGTTTTGGCAAAAATGCTGCAAGCCCGCACCACTCGCCAGATAATACTTTATTGCAACATGATCAGTGCATTGTAATTGATTTTGGCTGTGTTGTTGGCAATTACAGATCTGATGAAACAAGGACTTTCTTTTTCGGGAAACCAGATGAAAAATTTACAGCTGCATACAGTATTCTAAAGAAGGCACAGCTCGCAGGATGCAATTATGCAGGCCCGGGATGCACAGGAAAAGAGCTTGATAGCTATGTCCATAATATTATAAATCAAGCAGGCTACGGCAGCTACTTTATACACAGAACCGGCCATGGAATAGGATTGAATGAACATGAGGAACCATTTATTGACCAGAATAATGAAAAAATATTGCTTCCAGGAAATTGCATTACTGTGGAACCAGGGATTTACATGCCTGGCGAATTTGGAATACGAATTGAGGATACTTTGATAATTAACAGCAAAGGTGCCGATGTGCCCGAAAAGTTTACTAAAAACCTTATATTGATATAGTTTGCTAAACAACCTTAATTTAATGTATTGTTTAAGCATATACATTACCATGAATAGCAAACTTGAATTTGCTATTGCCCAATTCCGGTGCATAAATAAGCCAGTAAAGCAGATAGCAAAAACCCTTGGAATAAAGAAAGATGTTATAGAAAAAATAATAAAATACTGGATTGCAGACACTGATCCATTTATAATAAATCTTGTAGGGAAAAGGGAAGTCCATTCAATCCCGGATACAGGGAAGATGGTCATCCTTCTCCATAATGATATAGATAAGCTTCTTGCAATGCCAGAAATTTTAGATTATATTGCAAAAAAAAGAGGTGACCACCATGACAGGTTTATGGATTGCCTGAGGTACAAAATCAAAATGAAAATCAGCGCTTCCGAAAAATAGCTTCATTAAAATGCTATTTAACATCAATCAATGATAATAAATTGATTAAATCCTGAAAAATAAACTAAATATTTATTTAACAATTTCCATTATCTTTCTATGAATGATAAAAATATAACTGCAATTGAGGAAATCAGGTCATTTTTAAAGCGAAATATAGGGAACAGGCATGCTGTTGTTGGTGTAAGTTCTGGAATAGACAGTTCGCTTGTTTTAACATTGCTATCGCTTTCCATAGATCGAGATAAAATTACTGCAGTTTTTATGCCTGACCGCTATACAAAAGAAAGTGATTTAACAGACATAGAAAAACTTTCTAAAGCTACAGGCATTGAAATAGAAACAAAGAACATTGAGGCTATAATGTCATCATACAGAGAAATATTAACTTCAAGCGATAAGAGAATTGAGGGAAATATCAGATCAAGGATACGGGCAAACATCCTTTATTACTATGCGAATTTGAACGATGGCCTGGTTATTGGAACAACAAACAGAACAGAATACCTTCTTGGCTACTATACAAAATTTGGTGATGGGGCATGCGATATTGAGCCGATTGAACATCTTTATAAAACAGATGTGAGAGAATTGTCTGAGATGCTCAAGGTACCTGAATCAATCATAAAGAAAAAGCCATCAGCTGGCCTGTGGGAAAATCAGTATGATGAGGATGAATTAAAAATGGGATACGATGAAATTGACCGTGCACTAATCTCTATATTCGATGGCCATAAGGTAGATAGCAAATACAGCAGCCTTATTGAAATATATGTAAAATCAATGCACAAGAGGGAACTGCCACATTCATTGGGTTAAAATGTTTGTGACTGCAGTAACATATGAATATTTCGAAATAAGCTTTATTTTAGTTGTAGCAGCTTTTTCAATGCCAATTTCAAGAAAAGCATCAATTGTTTATATTCCCATACTTATAATATTTGGATTGATATTTGGGCCATTTCTTGGCTTAATACACCACAGCTTTGCCATATATATGCTATCTTCCTTCGGCACCATAGGAATAGGAATGCTCGGCCTGGTGATAATACTATATTACGAATCGCATAACTTCAACATCAGGATTCTCAGAAAATATTTTTTGAAAATATTATCACTTGACACCATTGGCATGGTCATAACAGCTATGCTGGCCGGCCTTTTTTTCTCCATGCTTACAGGAGCTCCCTATATTGTTGGCTTCATTTTTGGCGCAATTATTTCACCAACCGATCCAGCATCACTGATTCCAACATTTAAAAAGTTAACTATACATGATGATATATCTGGAACACTTATTGGAGAAAGCCTTTTTAATGATCCGCTTGGCATCATTTTGCTGAGCATTGGCATAAGCATAATTGCTCCACAGGCAGATTACTCAATGTTTTTTACATTCATAAATACACACACAGGCATTATACTTGGTTCCGGAATATTTCTTGTTCTTGATATAGTTATACCTGCTATTATTGGAATATCCCTTGGCTTTTTAATCATACGCCTTAACAGGTATTTCAATTTTGAAAACCTTCTGATAGCCCTGGCACTGGGCATTGTACTGTTTGAATACACATCATTGACAGCTGTTGGCATTTCTCCATTTCCCGCCATCATAGCAACGGGAGCTGTTATAGGCACATATTCTGATAAAAGCATATTCTGGAACAGGGAAGCCAATTTCAATGAGAACCTTTCTTTTATGGCACAGTCAATTATATTTATACTTCTTGGAAGTATATTGACAAGAACTGAACTTGCATCATACGTATTGCTTGGATTGATTATATCATTGATTGTCATTTTTGTGATAAGGCCAATAGCAGTTTTCGTATCGCTGGGAATTTCGGATATAGGAAGAAATGCCATAAAATTCAGTTTCAGGACCAGATTATTCATGTCGCTTGTAGGCCCAAGAGGCATAGTGCCTGTAGTGCTTTCCACTGTTCCATATGTTATAGGTACCGAATTCCATATATCCCTTCTTATACAGTATGGCACAGTTATATATGCTTCAGTTTCATTTATTGTGCTGATTTCCATTATACTTCAGACTGTTTATATTCCATTCTTGGGAAAGCATTTGCTTGTGAACAGGCCATGATAAAATTTATACCATATATGGTAATACTGGCATAAGGGCTCATAGATCAGCGGTAGATCGCTTCCTTGGCATGGAAGAGGGCAGGGGTTCAAATCCCCTTGAGTCCATTGCTTATAAGCATAAATATAAAATTATTATACTTTTAACATCCGAGTGAAATTGTTTATAATGTATGGTTTATTTTTGCTATTCATAATTATATGCTGAATACTATTGCAGATAAGCCAAAAAATCCAAATAATATAATGAAAATTTGATTGAATATAATCTCAGTTTCAAGTACAATTTACACAAATTTTTCAGTTTTTCTATGCCCTTTATTTCTATTTACTTACTTAAAATTATCATTCATTTTGCTTATAAATAAAGACAGCCCTTTCTCCATCTATGCAGTTCTCTGAGTTCAATTCACAATTTTTTTCCTCATTAAATATTTTATTGCTGAAACTTAGAAAAAAATATTTCAATGGGAGAATCTCCATGTTTTCATTTATATTGAATAAGCATAGCTTTAATGCATAAAATAATAGAAAGGCATGATCAATAGAAATATTTTCAGATTATTATGAATATATTCAATATAAAAAATAATAATTAATATATGTTAGTTATAGAAGAAAGATGAGCAACATTAAGAGTTTTTCTTACGATGAATTTATTTCACAGTTCGATAATGGCAATTTAAATGGGATATATGTTATAGTTGCAGGCCTGATGTCATATACCGGTACAGTGAGGTTGGTTGATGAAAATTCAATTATTATGGACCTGCCGCTAAAATATTATGTTGGAGAAAATGTGATGTATACCCCTGTTGTTATAGGCCGTGAAGAAGTGCAGGAAATCAAAGAAATACCTATTGATGGGCATATAGAAATAGATGTGAAAGGCGGGAGCAAAATAATTGGAGACATATCAGACAATTTCCCGAATAAAATAACGTTATCAACAGAAAATGGCATGGAAACTGTATATTACCAGGACATAGTTAATTGTTCTTGACTTTTAAAGTGATAAATTCGATAATTTGTATTGAGGCACATGCATTCATTGCTGTTGCATTGATTTTGAGAGAACTATAATAAAAGTCAAAAATTTGATAAACGATTATTTTGCCTGCTTTTCTGGTTTTGAATGTAGATGCATGATTCCTGATCTTTTAATTTTTAAATTCTTCGATGCAATTCTCCAATCATGCTTGAAAGAATCTTTGAATTGGGGAACTTTAAAGAAACCTGAAATAAGAATTCCAGTTTCACGGTTGTCAATGAGGCTTGATTTTGTAAAGTTCTCTGAGCCTATAAATACTTTTTTTCCTGCAATCATCTTGGCGTGCATGTATAATAGAGTTGCTGGCATATATCTAACTCTGACTCCCGCTTTTTTTAATTTTTCAATGCTTGCCGCATCGGTTGATGATATTGATGTTGGAACTATCAGTTTAACATGCCTCCCTTTTTCAGATAGAAGTTTAATTATGGCTGGCTCATCGCCCATTTCTTCAGTTTCTATCAACAACTTCTTCTCTTTTGACATGAAATCAACAAGCTGTGCCTTGGCTTCTGGTGAAACAATTAGAAATTTTCGGGGAGCTGAACCTGCCTTTTTATTTTCAAAATCTGCCAGGAATATTGTACGTAAGGATTTTATGACATGATTGTCAGTGGTGATAGTAAAATATTCTCTATTTTTTGTGAATGCAGCCTCCGTGAAATTTGGTGTCCCAAGTTCTGCATAATTGCCAGAAACGATATATTTGGCATGGTCGAATACATTTGGCCTTTCAAAACGCATGGGAGCTATTTTGACCTTTGCACCGGTTTTTTTCAGGACATCTATTTCATCATGTGTTCCGTCATCGCCATTTATTCCATATGGGCGCCCATCCACTATGATTCTTACATCAAGCTTTCTTTTGGCAGCATCAGTTACTGCTGATAAAACATTCTGGTCATCAAGGAGGTAAGAGTTGATATAAAGAAATTTTCTGCTCTTTTTTATCATCTTAATTATTGGCTTTACACCATCCCGCGGTTCAATATAAAATTGGTAAGACATGGTATGCTATCTAAATTATTGAATATTAATTTTTTGATTATGGTTTAACTAAATTGGCAAGAAAATATGCTGCTATATCAGGAAAGAAATTATCCAATAAGTGTGCAATGGCTATTATATTACAGATACAGAGCCGAAAAAATGGAATTGCAGCCATAATAATATATGGGCAACACAGGCAGATGTTCATTCCACAGCAGTGGGAGCATGGAGCTATACAGGACATGCACTTGAAAAAGAATCATAGGAGAATTGCCCCAGGCATCAGAATGCTTATTGTTAATTGAAAACACGAATGCAGCCTGTAGCATTATAAGAAATGTATTCCAGAAATTGTTCCAGGATTGAATAGAAGATTTAAAGGTTCCCCAGGAAGTTTAAAAATCAGCTTGGTATAAAATTACAGAATATGATGTTGTGGTTAAGAGAAATCATAATCTAATATAACAAGATACATAAGCGTGGAAACAGAAGAACTTATAAGAAAATATAATAGTTACAGAAACAGTACCATAAATCTCCAGGCTTCTGAAAATATATTGAGCCAGAAAGCAGCCAGTGCCCTCAGTTCAGATATGGCATCACGTTATTCACTCTTTGTTGATGGCTACAATGCCTATGGTGGAACATATTATTTTGATAAAATACTCGAAATTCTTGAAAATAATGTTAAAAAGTTATTCGGATCTCCTTATTCTGAGTCACGGGCCCTTAGCGGGCACATCGCTGCCGAAATTTCAATAATATCAGCTCTTTCAAATATTAAGAATAATAAGAATGTAATGGCTATAAATGAAAGCGATGGAGGTTATCCCGGCTATCAGCAGAATAATATGGGCAATATGCTTGGTTTCAATTTTCATCAAATTCCATATGAAAATTATAAAATAAAATATGAAGAACTGGAATCTGCCATTAAAACTGTACATCCAGGAATTATCATACTTGGCCAGTCTGTATTCATTATGCCATATGATATGGTGCAGATTCACGAAATGGCTGAAAAATATGGTATTAAAATTCTATATGACGCTTCACATGTAATGGGGCTCATCGCTGGCGGCTCCTTTCAGCCAGATGCTATGAAATATTCAGACATAGTTTATGGCTCAACCCATAAAACTTTTTTCGGGCCCCAGGGAGGCATTATCCTCACA
>JAVYST010000051.1:0-8775 GCA_038729085.1 Ferroplasma sp.
ATAGCAAGGCCGATTACAAAAGGCAAATTATTCCTATCAAGATTTGTCGGCATTTCGGTGAGTTTTCTTGCTGGCATATTGATATCGCTGGGCATAGCAGACGTATTACTCAATCATTATATCGGCTCGTTTATGTCATCCAGCCTGTTCACAGACATGCTTGCCGGTTATTTGATTGAGGCAATAGCTTTTTCTGGAATTATTTTCCTTGTATCACAGTTTTTAAAATCACAGGGAGCAATTCTGGGCGTTGGCATTGCGATGTTATTTATTTTAGGCTTTATGTGGACAACAATATCTGAGATATTTATCTATCTTCTAAAAGTAAGCACCACTTCGCCTGCATACCTGAAGGATCTTTTGATTATAAATTCAATATCTCCATCGTATTTTCCCACCATAATATCAGATTATTATACAGGAGCATTCCGTGATGCCAGTGCAGCATCTGTTGGTATAAATATATTTTCAGTTGTTATAATAGGCCTTATCTGGCTTCTGGTTCCTGCTGGCATAGCCTTATATCGCACCAGGATAAGCGATTGAACCAATTAATCATATATAATTTTTTATTTTTTAATGTTTTTTTTAATATCTGTCAAATTATTTTTCAACACAGTGCCATAACATAAAAATTAATAAAAGAAGTTATAATTAATCTGTATGAATCCAAGAGATGTAAAAAGAATGATGTCGCAGATGGGAATAAAATCAACAGAAATGACAGATGTCAAGCAGGTCATATTTAAAGGCAGGGACAAAGATTATATTATTGACAACGCCTCTGTGACCATGATAGAAGCAAAGGGGCAGAAGACCTTCCAGGTTCTCGGCACAATGAAGGAACAGCCAAAAACGGCCAATGTTATTGAACAGGAAAGTTTCAATGAGGATGACATAAAGCTTGTAATGGAACAGGCAGATGTCAACAGGGAAAAGGCCATTGCAGCATTAAGAAAAGCGGGTGGTGAACCTGCACAGGCAATAATGGACCTTGGCAATTGAGATGGATTATATAGAAAAGCTGCTGATAAATTATCTTCCAGATGATGCAGAACGGGCAAAATTGAGCCATATAGCAGATGATGTGCTGGAAGCCATCAGAGATATATGCAGAACTGAAAAAATCAATGCAAAGGCTGTTGAGGTTGGTTCTGTATCAAAACACACAAATTTAAAATGCAGCGATATTGATATTTTTATAACATTCAGCAGAGAGTACAGCACTGAATTCATTGAAAAGAAAGGTCTGGAAATAGGCCACAGAATATTGAAGAATGGCTTTGAAAAATATGCAGAGCATCCCTACGTATCTGGAACTATAGATTCTGTTAAAATAGACATAGTGCCAGCATACATGATTGAAGAGGGCCAGCATATAATATCAACAGTTGATAGAACCCCATTGCACACAAAATATGTAAATGAGCATGCTGATAAAGATAAATTGCATGATATATTATTGTTGAAGGCGTTCATGAAATCCATCAATGTATATGGCTCAGAGATTTTTACATCTGGATTTTCCGGGTATTTATGCGAAGTATTGATAATACATTATAACAGTTTCAATGGCTTTATAAAGCACATGTCAGGCCTTAAAGGAAAATTGATTGTTCCAGAAAATTATGATGATGCATCCAGATACAGAGAACCTGTGATAATAATAGACCCTGTTGATTCTACCAGAAATGCTGGTGCTGCGGTCAGCGAGGAAAACCTTTCAAAGCTGAAACTGGCCTGTAAAATTTACCTTGCAGGCGATTATTCGCTTTTAACCGGGAATGGCAAAATAGCCATAAACCGCAAAAATAACATAAAGATCTTCTTGATGCCAAAGCCCGACATAATTGATGATATAATTTACCCACAGGCAGTGAGATTCAAAAATAAAATATGGAATATATTCAAAAATTTTGATTTTCTTCCAATATCATCTGAAATATATATGGGAAAGGAAATACAGATATTGATTGAATATGAAAGGGAAAGCATGCCTGCAATTAAAATTCATCAGGGGCCGCCTGTTTATTCTAACGAGGCAATAAAATTTATAAATATATGGAATAATGATAATAGATTGATGCGTGGCCCATATATAATTGGTGACCGTGTCTATGCAGACGTTAAAAACATAGATGAAAAGTTCGATGATATATTCTGGCGTGAAATATTAAAAATTGATATTGGCAAAAATCTTGATAATCATATAAAAGATCTGAAAATCATAAATTATGAAGAGGGAATGAAAATGGAAGTAATAGATAAATTTTATTCCAAATACCTGTTTTCAAAATAATCATCCGCCTGAAAATACTTCTAAAAGCACAAGCTTATCGCCTGGTTCCACAATTTCATCACCTGTAGCAGGGTTGCCGTTTAAAATTGCAACAAATGAACCTTCATTGATTGACAGGTCTTTATATATCTTCGAAAGTTTCTCTCTATTGATTATTTTTATCTCTTTTTTTTCATGCCCAATTATTTCTATCATAACAGCTCCGGGCAGATTCGAACTGCCGTCCTCGGATTCAAAGTCCGGTATGCTTGTCCGCTACACTACGGAGCTATATAATCATTATTGAAAATAAATATTAAAAGTTGTTGAGTTGTTAAAATCAATTATTTAAAAAATAAAATTATTTTTTTGCCTTGCAGTTAAACTCATCGCTGCAGGTTTTTCCAAGGCTTCTGAGTATTGAAAAGACAATTCCAAGCCCTTTCTGTGCATCCTCATCTTTCATTGCCCTGAGTGTTCCCATCATTCCACTGACCGGTGTTACTGTATCTGTTTTAATTGCGTTTTCTATAGCCTTTATCATGCTAACATAGTGTGGCGTAACGGTAAGGTCCAGTGTTGCCAGAGAATCCAGAATGGGTTTTTCATTCATTATTAAACCCATTGTAAAGTCATTGGACAGCAATCCCATAAGGGTACCCATAGCACCATCATCATTGAGTACTCCAAGTATTGGGTCAAGAAGCCCTTTGTTCTGTACCACTGTAACAATTTCAAGCAGATTTTCCAGTGCCTTGACGTTCTTCTTCTCTGACATTATTTTCAATAATGTCATGACGGAATCCTGCTTGGTTGTAAGCATAAGTACATCGTCGCTTGTCAATACTGAGAAAACCTGGGTCAATGTGCTTTCGTCATCAAGTATGCCTGAAATAACATCCAGGAATCCCATATTATCGAGCTTTCTTACAAGTTCGACCATCCTGGTAAGGCTGGATATATATTCCGGTTTCATTAGTTTTTCCAACTGTTCATCTTCAGACATCATAATTATTCACCAGCTTGCAAGGTATTTGTCAAGAGCCATATCGCCATTTGTCCACATGAAGTATTTGGTAAACAGTTCCTTCTTTATATGGTTTGTTGGAGAAGGCTGTGCTATTTTCTTGTCTCCGCCATAGAATGTTGTATCATCAACTGCTACAGCGAATCCTTCCAGTGGGTTGTCGGCTATACATACAACTTCAGGTGTGTATTCATCTATTTTTGTTGGAACTCCAAGCCTGTTTGCAAGATCCTGCATTGCTATCCTTGAAGTCTGCACTGCAAGGAAGCCAAGTTTTGGAACTGTTACCTGGTTTGAGTCTCCGCATGAATAAACATTGGGATATTTTACTGATCTCATATGTTCATCTGTGGGTACGAATCCTCCATCATCAAACAGATCTGGTGTGGATTTTGCAACAGCGTCGTTCTTCTCATATGGTGGAAGAATTATTGCTATATCTGCCTTTATAGTTTTTCCATCCTCAGAAACTATCTGGTCTTTCTTTATCTCACTCAATTTGAAATCCCATACCATATCAAAGCCAGCCTGTGTATACATTGTTTTTATAACACCTCTTGATTCCTTTGATATATCAGTAAGTATTTCCTCTCCAGGTGAGAATATTGTTATATGGGTTTTGTCCATTATTCCTCTCTTTTTCAGGTATGCTGGAACCATTAATGACATTTCAAAGATAGGACCCTCGCATGCTGATTCAGCAACTCCTGCCCAGTTCTTTGGATATTTGCCTCTTGGCGTTAATGTTCCCTGATAGAATACGCCGGAACCTATTGCTATGTTTCCACCCTGGAACTTCTCAAGCTTTTCGAATAATGCTGTTGCAAATTGTGGCTCACATACACTGTTTCCGAAATCGTCCCAGCCTTTAAGGTGCTCAACTCCAAGTTTAGCGCCAAAACCAATAACAAGGTAATCATATGTAGCAGTTTCCTTCTTTCCATCGGGCAATGCATATTCCACTTTATTCTTCTTTGCATCTATTGATGTTACCTCAGCCAGTATGAATTTAATTCCCTTGGCCGGCAATGCTGTTGCAAGGTCAACTTCAAGGTCCTCTGCTTTCATAACTCCAATGCTCACGTGTGGCATTCCTGGCCTGAACGCAGCGTATGGCGTATTATTTATCAATGTAACATCTATCTTATCGCCCAACAACCTCTTTGCAGTATATGCAGCAGTCAAACCTGCAAACCTTCCACCTAATACGAGTAATTTAGTCATTTTAGCTCACTATATTATATAATATGATTATATATTAACTTTTTTATCATAAGCATGAAAAAAAACACCTTTTTAGCATAAATTCTTCTTGTTGTTTTAAATACAAATTTATTAACTGCATTATAAGAAAAGATTACGCCATAATATAAAATAATACGTTGCATTTATTCGTAATAAATTAATAAATGTTCAATTATTTTGCTTATATTATATTTTTCGGTATATGCTATTTTCATCAACATTGTTTATAAATTCGGTGGTGCCAAGTTTGCCTCCTGACTCTACTGGTATGCCATTATTGTTTATTACATTAGCTACAGCCTTTTCCAGTTCTTCAGCATTGTGTTCCATTTTGATATGCCTTAACATCATTGCGGCCGATAAAATTGATGCAACTGGATTTGCTATGTTCATTCCAGCTATGCCTGGTGCACTGCCATGAACAGGCTCAAACATGGAAATTTTATCCCCTATATTGCCACTTGGTGCATAGCCAAGGCCTCCTGCCAATGCACTTGCCATATCTGATAATATATCCCCATAAAGATTTGGGGCTATAATGCTCTTATAATTATCTGGATTTCTTATCATGTTATATGCAAGCGAATCTGCATATTCGAATTTAATCCCTGTTCCTGATGCTTCGGCCTCTCTTTTAGCTATATCGCGCCATAATGAATACATATTTATTGCATTTGCCTTATCCGTAACAGTTGCATTCCCGGATCCAACCATGCTGTATGTTTTTTTAAAAAACCGTGTGATATTCTTCCTTGAGAGAAAGCCTGTGCTGTAATATATTTCGTCGTCAGCTTTGCCAGAAATATCTAATTTATAATTATATATACTGTCATTTTTTGCAAATATTTTATGGCTGTTGAATTCTCCGCCTATATCGGTATAAAAATCCTCTTTGTTTTCTCTGTATATAGTAATATCAATTTTATTTCCTGTGATTTTTTCGTATGATATTGCAGGGCGTATGTTCATATAAAGGTCAAGGTCCTTTCTTAATTTTAAGATAACACCCTGTTCCATAATGCCGGGTTTTACCCTGAAGTCTCCAAGTGCCCCAAAAAAAATTGAAGTGTATGATTTTAATTCATCTATTTCATTATCCGTTATAGTAATGCCTTTCTGAAGATATCTATCACTTGAAATATCGTAATAATAAAAATTTATTGATGGATTAATTTTTAGAAGAAGTTTGCATACCTGCGGTATTATCTCTTTTCCAATGCCATCGCCAGGTATTACAGCAATATCTACCATTTCCCTGACCTCACTAAATTGATGAGGCCATCATGTTCTATTATATTTTTTAAGAATTCCGGATACTCCTTAAATTTTATTATATGGCCATTATAGATTATATTGCTTTTGGAAAAATCCACAGATATTTCATGGAAATTTTCGGCATTTATTTTTGCTTCTATTACCGGTATTCCTGTGTTTATGGCATTCCTGAAGAATATTCTTGCAAAGCTTTCAGCTATTATGCAGGAAATTCCAAGGCCTTTTATTGTTATTACAGCATGCTCTCTGCTTGAACCTGACCCAAAATTTTTGCCTGCTACTATTATATCGCCTTTCCTTATAGATGATGCTAAATCAGGATATTCATTTTCCATAAAATGTGGTGCAAGCCCGGAAGCTTCCGAGGTATTGAGGTATCTTGCAGGTATGATCTGGTCTGTATCAATATTGTCTCCAAGGACTATTGCCCTTCCTGTGATTTTATCAATCATTTAAATCACCCCGGTTATTCTGCCTGCAATTGCCGATGCAGCAACTATGGACGGATTTGCTAAATATACTTTAGATGTCTTGTCACCCATTCTTCCTACAAAATTCCTGTTTGTTGATGATATGCATACTTCACCGGGGCCGAGCACACCCATATAGCCGCCTAAACAGGCACCGCATGTAGTTCCGGAGAAATATCCTCCTGCACTGGTAATTGTTTCAATTAAGCCTTCCCTTAATGCCTGGTTATATACTTCCTGGCTTGCAGGCACTACCATGAGCCTTACATTTTCATTCACTTTTTTGCCTTTAAGTATGGCTGCTGCCTTCCTTATGTCCTCTATTCTTCCATTGGTGCATGAACCAATATATGCCTGGTCAATTTTTACATCAACTTCTGAAAGTGGCCTTACATTGTCAGGAGAATCAGGTATTGCTATTGATGGTTCTATTTCACTCATATTTATGTCTATAATTCTCTCAAAATCAGCATTTTCATCTGATTTTACAATATTATAATTGCCTGTATTTCTCTGATTTAAATATTCTATGGTTTTTTCATCTGTATCAAAGAATGAGCATTTTGCACCCGCCTCTGTTGTCATATTTGCCATTGTCATCCTTTCATTTATATCAATGTATTTTATATTGCCTGAGAATTCCATGCATTTATATGCAGCACCGCCATTTTTGATTTTAGCAAGCACATTGAGTATTATATCCTTGCCCTCTATGCTCTTTGATGGTTTTCCAGTTAAATTAATTTTAACTGTTTCAGGTATTTTAAACCACATTTTTCCCGTTGCAAATATTATTCCAGCCTCAGTGCTTCCAATTCCAGTGGAAATTGTTGATAATGCACCATATGTATTGGTATGCGAATCGGCACCGGCAATTAAACGCCCAGGGGCAGCAAAGCCTTTTTCCATCATTACCTGATGGCATACTCCTCCATTGCCAATATCATAGAAATGCGTTTTATTTTTAAGTGCAAAATCCTTTGATTTTTTATACTGGATTGCTGAATTTATGTCCTTTGGCGGAACAAAATGATCCGGTATAATTACGATTTTATCGCTTCTTGCATCCATATTTAATTCATTAAATGCATCAATGGCTATTGGAGCCGTAATATCATTTACCATAACATAATCTACATCTGCGACAATATAGTCGCCTGCTTTTGAATCCGTCCTGCTCTTTCCGGAAAATATTTTTTCAACTGCTGTTTTACTCATTTTGAGCCACCTTTAACACATATTCTTCATCAACTGTCCTCTTTACATCCTCATTCTTTATAACCTTTAATATATCATTTATTTCATCATCGCTTCTGTATATTCCACGGCTTTCCAGAATATACTTTATCGCTGCCCTCCCGGAATGCTTGCCTAATACAATTCTTCTTTTCAGGTTAAATATTTCAGGATTAATTGCCTCATATGTTGCTGGATTGTTTATGATTCCCTGCACATGAATGCCTGCCTCATGGGAAAAGGCATTTTCTCCCGTTATAGCTTTGTTTTTCTGTGGAAATATGCCACTGGACTCTGCAACATATTTAGCTATCTCCGGAATTCTGTCCATTTTTATGCCTGTATAAGAATTTAAGAAGCCATATATTGAAGAAACAACCTCCTCAAGCGATGCGTTGCCTGCACGTTCTCCAATGCCATTTATTGTGACCTGGGCTTCATTGGCACCCGCCATTAAACCTGCTACTGTATTTGCTGTTGCCATGCCGAAATCGTTATGGCAGTGAATGCTTATAGTTGTTTTTGCAAATTCCCTGACTTTTGATATAAAATAATACATTGACATTGGATTCATGATGCCAACAGTATCAGGAAAATTAACTGTATCAACATTTATGCTGGTGATAATCTGTTTTAAAAAGCCCATATCTGTCCTTGTAGCATCTTCAGGAGAGAAAATAATTTTCAGGCCATGTGCCCTGGAATAATCAATAGATTCAATAATTTTCTGGTAAACCTGTTCCCTGTCCATTTTCAGCTTGTACTTCATGTGTATGTCTGATGTGGCAATGAATAAATGTATTGCCGGTGAATCTGAGTCTATGGCTTTATTTATGTCATTTATATTGCATCTTGCCAGAGAACATATACCATATATGTCCTGGTTAATTTCCTTTATTGCATTGAACTCGTCCTGAGAAACTGCTGGAAAACCTGCCTCTATTATATCAACTCCAGCCTCCTTTAATTTATATGCGATATTATATTTTTCTTTATTATTAAATGAAACGCCAGGTGTCTGTTCTCCATCCCTTAATGTTGTATCAAAGATATTTATTCTCCTGCTCTCTGTTTTATAACCTGCCCTGCTGTATTCACCCATATTGAAAAAACCGCTATAGCTTTCGCCATTATTAAAATACATAACATATTACCTCCAAAATTTTTAATGAAGATAACGTTTACTCAAGCAACAAAAAGAAAATTTGCTCAGTAGACATTATCGAATCCATTAAAAACTGTAT
>JAVYST010000052.1:0-8468 GCA_038729085.1 Ferroplasma sp.
TAATTTATGATTCAGTATGAATTAATAAATTCAGATATTCTACAATTCTTGCAATTTTATTATACAGATATGAATCAGGCATTTCCAAATATGAAAAGGTAAAAACTATTTATATTATTCATAATTTACTAAGTATGCAACGCATATTCGATGAGTATTTTAAGGACTATCCCGTAAAGAAAAAAATAGTTTGTATACTCTACGAAAATGGCATATCTATCAGGGATGATAAATTCTATTTAAATAATATAGAAATACCATTAAGCAGCATTGCAAATGCAATAAAGGTAAACAGGCGAACCCTTTACGAAACAATAAAGTTTGTTAATAATAATTTTGTCATAAAAAAGATAATGGAGAACCTTTCTGTTATTACAGACATAAAACAGGTTTCATTATTGATGAAAAATGAGGTCGTCACCATTTATATAGAAAAAGGATACTATTCAAAAGTTTTTCTGTCAGTGGTTAACGTTATAGGCAAATATGCCTCCAGCATAAAGGAAATATACTCGGTTAACTCCAATTATGAAAATGGGCTTATAAGAATAATATTCTACAATAAAATCAATTCAGGTATATTTTCTATCTTAAATGATATTTCGGGTATCCAGAAAATAATAATAAATTCTCCTGAACAGCTGGATGTTATATGTGATAAATGTGAGATCAGGGAATGCCCACACAAAATTTCATCGAGTATTGACTAGCTCAATATATATATCGTTGGCTATATAAGTATATATATAATAGAAAAGCTTTTATACTGCTATAATTTATTAATTCGTGGATCAGAAAAAAGAACTAATTAAAAATATATATGAATTTTTGCGAAAAAATAATTTCAATGTTTCAGAGCCAGATTTATACGGCCTGGTTACTTTTGATCTGATATGCAAACGCGATGATGAACGTTATATTTTAAAAATATTGTATAATATTGATACATTCAGTAAAATTGGTGTTGATCCATTAATAAAGATGAGTAAATTGACCGGTTCAACTGCCCTTATAATAGGAGAAAAAGCAGGAAATGGAAAACTGGAGACTGGTGTTCTATATTTCAGGCATGGAGTTCCTATCCTTTCCAGTGAATCATTCCAGGATCTCATAAATGGAAACATGCCCTCCATATATTCCGCCCCAGGTGGATTTTATGTTGGGATTGATGGCAAAAAAATGCGGTCATTGCGTGAAAAGAAGAATTATTCTATAGGATACCTGTCACAGAAACTTGGCGTTTCAAGGCGGTCTGTATCATTATATGAAAATAGCAATTCGGCAACAATAGATGTTTATCTCAAACTTGAATCTATATTGAATGGCGACATCAGCAGAGAACTTGAATTAAAAACTAATGGAAAAGAGATTGATGAATTGGCAATTAATATTCTGAACGATCTTGTACAGGAGGTATTTCAGAGAATGGGTGAGCTTGGATATAGATCTGAATATATAGGCAGAAATCCCTTCGATGGCATTTCCTATAATTTAAATTCGTTCTTAATAATGGGAACATGCAATAATATAGATGATAATTATAAGCGAATAGTAGCAATTAAAAAAATAAGTGATGTACTGGAAGACACTCCTGTAATTATAAATAGAGAGTATTCGGAAAAAGAAAAGGTTTATGGCTGCCCTGTAATAAACCTCAGTGATTTAAGGAAAATAAGCGATAGTGATAAATTTAAGCGTTTAATAGAAAAGAGATTATGATATATAGGGTTAGTGAAGATGTATACGTGTTCGGGGGAATCAAAGGGCTTGTAAGGGATGGAAATGAACTTAAAAAAGAACTTATGGAAACCAGGCCTGAAATAATTCTGATAACAATATCGCCTGAGCAGGTTGAGGGAATGAAAGATTTTATAAAAGACCCATTTGAAATAGATATGTCAGATTATGAAATAATCTATGGGATTAACCTTTCACAGTATGGTGAGGTTATGACGCCATCACCTGTATATATAGAGGCAACTAAATACGCAATGGAAAATGAAGTTGAAATGTTTGGCCTTGATATGGATGAGGACACATATCAGAATGTATATAGCAGGAAGGTCAAAACCTTTGACCTGTTAAGGCATTCCCTGAGAAAGAAAAAAATTAGCAGGTTAAAGTTTAACAGTGAAACTGCAGAAGAGTTTGTTGAAAAATGGAATGATACTGTTGATATAAAATCATTTAAGAAGGTAAATGCTGAAAGGATCGCTACTATGGAATCACAACTGGATAAATATCTGGATGAATATAGCGGAAAGAAAATAATCTGCATCAGTGATTATGATTATTATAAAGAATTAGTTGCATATCTAAAGAAAGATGATTAATGCTTTCCCTTTAAGATAATATAAACTTCCCTGCTATGCTGCCGTGAGGCATTTGGCTTTGTAATTCTGTAAAAATTGAATTTAGATTTCCATTCATTAATAAAGATTGATGTCATTTCACCCTGAAACTGCTTTAATACCATATTTCCTCCATGGCATAAAAGATCGTAAGAGTTTTTCATTACATTTTCACAGAGCATATATGATTCATAGTGGTCACGGCTGTAATCTCCACTCGTATGTACCATTGCATCAGATAGAACTGTTGAAACGCATGGCATGTTATTCAGCATAAGTATATCGTTAATTTTGGATTTTAATCCGGGATCATTTATATTTCCCCTTAAAAAAGTTACACCATCAATGGCTTCCATATTATTGATATCAATACATATGATACTTTTGCTGGTAATGCCCTTCAGGACCTGTGTCCATCCACCAGGAGCCGAGCCAAATTCCACCACGCTTGAATTATCTTCAATAATATTGAATTTTGATTGAAGTTCCAGTAGTTTATAGGATGCGCGGCTTCTATAATTATCCTTCTTTGCTTTTGTATAGTATTTATCTTTTCTTTCCATTTTAATTTGCGTTTATTCTCCTATATATTTTTTGTATTCTGTTGCATTCATTGAATCATACTCATTGCTGTTTATTTCAATTTTAGCAATCCAGTATCTGTATGGGTCAGAATTTACAAGTTCCGGCTTTGCTGACAGTTCTTCATTGATTTCAACTACTTTTCCGGACACTGGGGAATATACATCCTCAGCAGATTTCACCGATTCTATTGTGAGCAGGACATCTCCAGCTTTTTTTGAGTCGCCTATTTTAGGCATGTCAATATATACAATATCGGTAAGTTGGTGCTGTGCAAAATCAGTTATTCCAACTGTTGCGATATTATTCTCAATTTTAAACCATTCATGTGATTTTGTATATTTTAAATCTTCTGGTATCAACGACATAATACTGTATAAAATCAATATATAAAAACTAATTTAGTTTAATAACTTATGATATTGATGGTGTATATGAATTGCTGCAAATTCAAAAATATTTTAGACAATTCTGATATTATTTATATCTATTTTCTTGAAGCACATTAAGGCCACAATGCAAAGCTTAAATATTTAGCATGAATGTGCAATTACAATGGCAAAGGCCGAAACTTCCATTGGATGATATACATGGACAATATAAGGTCATGGAGAAAGAATTTGGATTATTCAACACTCATATTATTGCTTATATTGCTTGAGTTTATTATAAGCGTTGTAATGCTTTCAATAGGCTATAGAACTGGAAAGGCATACTTTCGTGGAGTGGGGGTTGGACTTGTGATTGCATGGGTAACAAGTGGGGTGGCATATTTTATTATAAGGAAGTTAAAAAGCAATTGATATTAAAGCCGAAATTTTTGCAAGTATTGCTGGAACATTTCAAATATCTGCAATTCAATAAATTTTATAAAATAATAATAGCATATAGCTGGCATATTCAATAAAAAGTATTCAAATAGGAAAATATATTTAGTTTATACATACCTTTCTCAAATTTATAGTAATTGATGCAAAATAGCGTTAAAAAAATTGATCGTAGTTTTTATTATTGATTTCATTATGCACCAATTTTAAGAATTCGTCAATGGCGAAAACTCTTGTTTTATCAGATCTGTTTCTCACAGCTATTGTCCCTGTGGAATATTCCTTTTCACCTACAACTATAATATAAGAAGGCCTCATAGCATGTATAAGCTTTATTTTTTTAGATATTGTCCCATCCGAGCTGTCTATTTTTGTTCTTATGCCATTAGCAATAAAGCTTTTGTTTATCTCTTTGGCATAATCAGTATATGCATCCGATACTGGTATTACATATGCCTGAATTGGTGTAAGCCATGTTGGCAATTTGCCATTGAAATGTTCAAGCAATATAGCAATGAAACGTTCGTAACTGCCATATATAGCACGATGTATTATTACTGGCCTGGCCTTTCTATTTTCACTGTCTATATAATATAAATCAAAGTTAGCAGGCATAAAGAAATCAAGCTGGATTGTTGATAACTGCCAGGACCTGCCCAGTGCATCTTTTATATGGACGTCGATCTTTGGCCCATAAAATGCTGCCTCTCCCGGATATTCTATATATTTTAAATTTAAACTATCGAGTGCTTTCCTGAGATTGCCTGTTGCATTGTCCCACATAGAAAAATCGGTTTTTAAATCAGTTGAATCACACTTCGGGCATTTCAGTTCACCGGATGCTGCCCTGAACATAAACTTTTCACCACAGCTTCCACATTCATATGCCATCAAATAATTCTCTGGGTGTTCTTTATCCATGGCACTGAGGTCATATGTAATTTCAGTCTTGCCAAATATCGTGGTAAATACCTGTGGTATAATTTTTAGGAGCGAAGTTGTTTCATCAAATATCTGATCTTCCCTCACAAAGCCATGCCCATCATCTATTGTGAATCCCCTTGGCCTTGTAAGGCCACCCATTTCACCGGACTTTTCATATCTATAGACAGTTCCAGCTTCTGAGTACTTTACTGGCATATCTCTGTAACTGTAAACATTGCGCTGAAATATTGCAATATGGCCGGGGCAGTTCATTGGCTTTAATCCATAACTATCTCCATTTTTTAAAGTAAAAAGAAACATATCATCCTTATATTTATAATAGTGGCCAGATTGCTTCCATATAATATCCCTGAATGCATGGGCTGTCCATACCTCTTCCCAACCACTGCTGGAATTTAATTCCTTCATATAATTTATCAGTTCATTCCTTATTATAGCACCATTTGGGGCATAAAATGGCATGCCAGGTGCCCTCTCATTATCGAATATGAACAGGTCCATTTCCTGCCCAATCTTTCTATGGTCTCTTTTTGCTGCCTCTTCACGTCTTAATAAAAAGGCGTTTAACTGTTTTTTATCAGGGAATGCAGTTCCGTAAATTCTGATCATTTTTTCTTTTGTGATATCACCTTCATAATTAGTGCTGGAAATTGAAAGTATTTTAAAGGCCTTTAAATATTTCGTTGAGGGAATATGAGGCCCACGGCAGAATTCTGTATAATTGCCCTGAATATAAATTGTTGATTTGCTTCCATCTGGAACATTTTCCTTTATCTTATCTATTTTATATTTGTTGCCAGCAAATATTTTTAAAATTTCTGCCCTGTCCAAAGTTTTTTTCTGTATAACTATATTTTTATCTGCTATTTCCTTCATTTTTTCTTCTATTTTCGGGAAGTTGGTTGTAGATACAGGATCCATATTAAAGTCGTAATAAAAAGTCTCATCGCTTTCATTGCTTGTATTTGGAAGAGCTCCAGGGTAAAGATCAACTATTGCATTGGCCAGCAGGTGGGCCGCGCTATGGAGAAGAATTTTTTCCCCTGCAGCAGAATTTATATCTATAAGCAGGGCAGTAGAATCCTCTGGGGCTTCATCTGAAAGGTCATACAGTTTATCACCTATTTTCGCTGCTATTATTATATTTTTTAAATTCTGTGGAACCTTTTCCAAAAAGAGTTCTCCTTTTTTAATATTCACAGTAATGCTTGAATCCATTTTATATGAATATTTAAGCTATATATTAAGTTATTTTCGTTGTGTGCCATATAAACGGAATCAAAATTAATAATAAAGTGGGCAATGCGATTTTTAATAGAGAATGCATTTATAACTTAATGCAATTCATTAACATGTATAAGGTAATTATTTGTGGAAATGACTATAAAATGATGAAAACTATTTTAAAGCAGATAAAAAATTTAAGGGAATCAATGAAAGATGCAAGAATAGAGGTTGTATTTAACAGGTCTGCTGTAAAAGCATTGTTGAAAGGAGATGAATACATGCCGGAAATTAGAGAAATAATCAAGTCCGGCACAGAGGTTAATGCATGCCAAAATACCCTTAAAGAAATGAATCTATCCGATGAGGATGTGGATAGGGATGCCGGTATTGGCCTTGTTAAGGCAGCAGTTGAAGAAATTGTAAAGAAAGAAGCAGATGGATATTTATACCTTCAGCTTTAATTATTTATTCAATGCTTTATTTTTATTATGCTTTGAAAGATAATCTCCAACAATAGATATTGCCATTGTTGTATCTGTAGTTTTCTTCAGTTTATTCGCTAACTGTTTTTTATTTATATATGCCAGCCATGCTGATATGTGGCCTGATTTTAGATGGTATGAAAGGCTTGCTGGATCAGTTTTTTCGATTTTCACCATTAAAGCATACAGCTCTTCAACATTTCTTGCGCTTCCAATAACTTTATCATAGCTTCTAAAATAAAAAGGTTCCATGGAGAATATAATTTTTAATTAGATTTAAACTTATTCTTTTTTATGATTCAGTGCAATGAATATTATAAAAATAATAGATATATTTATTCTGATATATCTTCCAGATTCCTTCTTGATACTTTGGTCCCAAATACAAATATAAGAATGCCTGCGAGAAGGCCAGTTACTCCAATGAATGTGAATCCGACTGCCCATGAATATGACGCTACCAGAATAGGAAGCAGTATTGCTCCCAGTGCACCACCGCCATGGCCTATGCCATCAGTTAATCCAAATCCAGAACTCCTCGCCCTTGTCGGATAATTCTCTGCTGTGAATGTATATGCCACCTGAAGATACATGCCAAGGCCAAGTGCAGCCATAAAAGATCCAAAGTAAAGCAGGTATGTTAATTTTGTAGCCATTAATAGCATGGCAATAAACCATACTATAGTTGAAACCAAAATAACATGCTTTCTCTCATACTTATCTGATGTATAGATCATAATCGCAGCTCCAAGTGGATATCCTATAATAGCGCCAACGGCAATGTAAAGTATTGCAGCTGACACTGTGAAGCCTATTCCTTCTAAAAGGGATGCTGCATCGCCAAGAAATGCATAATTGCCTATATACCATAAAAACCAGACGGCTACGAGGAATACCATTCTATACGAATATGGCTTGCGTAATAGATACAGTGTAGGAAATTTTGGCTCTTCAAGTACAACATTTTCGGGATGTGGCTCTGGCAGCTTTCCGATCCTGGATTCGGCAGTTTTTTCCATCCCTTCAAGAACCTGTTCTGCCTTTCCAGTATTTTTGCCCTTTGTTGCCAGCCATCTTGGCGACTCAGGCAATTCTGCCCTCAAAAACATTGCAACGAAGGCAATTACAGCCCCTATGCCAAATAATATGCGCCAGCCTATTGGAAATGCAGGTACAAGAAAATACCCAATAAAAGGTGTTACAGCCTGCCCAAATATACCAATAAGAAAGGTTAAAACTGTTATTCTCCCACGAACGTTGGGTGGTGCGAACTCAGTTATATAAATTGAAACCAGGTTTAAATCTGCCCCAAGGCCGATACCTGTTATAAATCTGAATATTGCCAACTCTGGAACATTTAATGAAAGTGCATCGCCAAGCGAGCCTATAGCAGTAAGCGCCATTGTTAGTATCATTGAACGATGGCGGCCATACACATCGGCAAGGCTTCCAATAGTATATGACCCGATTGCATACCCAATTAAACCTACAGATAGTGCAATAAACAGAATTATAGATCCGTGAAGATTGAATTGTTGATCTATTGCTGGCATTGCAAGGCCAATATCAGAAATATCATAAAAGGTAAAAAAATAGCCCAATCCTATAATAGCAAGAAATGAAGTTGGCAGAGACCAGACAGGAATTCTGTTTGCCCTTGCAATTATGTCCTTAATCTTATTTTCATTTTCCATTTACCTCTTATATAATTTGTATATTTTAATATTTCTAATAAAGTGTATATATAGAATTAATATAATGATATTATTTTATATTCATTTAATAACCATAAAAATATAACATCTCTGAAAATACAATTTATATAAGTATAGATAATAATAAATATTTTTTATTATATAAGTATTTACCGTTATTTAATCTGTAAATTGCATTTATTAATGTATATTTATCCAAAATTGAATCCTGAAGCAACAAAAATCAGGTTTAATGAATTAAAAGTTGGATTAGAAATGCCCAATAAAACTATCGTTCGATATGAAATATTAGTTTCGCGGTAGCATTTTCAAATAATAATTTAGATTGTAAAAATAAAA
>JAVYST010000053.1:0-8437 GCA_038729085.1 Ferroplasma sp.
CAGGAAGCCCACGGCTTTAGTCGTGGGAGGATGTCACATATTTATAAGAAATTAGGCATTAAGCGATTGTAGTGTAGTCTGGTATCACAGTGGCTTCCCAAGCCACTAACCCGGGTCCAAATCCCGGCAGTCGCATTATAATAAAAGTTCAATACAGTAATGGAGAATAATACATGGACACTACAACTGGAAATCCATGCGAACTGTAAGGGCAAATTACTCAAGCATTTTGTGTTTTACTGCCTTTTCCTCTTTAATTTCTGACTCGCGCTCTTTTCTATTTCAATGTCACTGCCATATATGTGTATTGTAGATTAATATCCAGTGCATAGAGGAGATTGCATCGCATTTATTTTTGTTCAGGCATTTTATTGCACTAATTGGCATTCTCGCGTACCGCCAATATTTCAACTGTCATGCTGGAAATATTCTTCCTGTATTTCACTGGAAAACATTTAGTAATATTTGAAACTGCAAGGTGCTTTACATTTTCATCTACAATGTATAAATTTATAATACATCGCGTTTAATTCTTGCTATAAACATTCTTGATGCGGGTGCTTTCTTTTATATGGTTTGCCAATACTTAGAAGATAGAACCTTTTTAGAATTGCGTACATTTTCAAGAAATAGAAAGTGTCATGAATACCATTAAATAAAGGAAATTTATTCAATTTTGCAGTTAAAATTTTTTGAGGCCACATTAAAATATGCAGCCATATTTTATATTCAAATATGGTATAACTATAAATTTCTTACAATACAATAAATATATAAAATTTATACGGCTGAATATTGCAGGCTATTTTTTACCGGAATAATAAAAGCCAAGTCCCAGAAAGATAAAAGCTCCCAGGGATATCAAAAAATATTTAAGGGACATGAACGGTACTCCATAATATTTGGCAACATACCACCATAATATATAGTAAGCCATATACCCCGTAAAACCGAGGCAAAAGTATAGTATTCTCCTGCCTTTGCTCACCAAGTTCAGTACCCCCACGACACGGGGTTTAACCCCAGATGATTAAAGGTAAGCGGGGGAACCCAATCGAAAGCAAAATATATGCCAGGATTTCCGTGTGACATGTCCCACTGATTTAGTTCGTAAAATCCAATACCAACTATAATTCCAGCGATAATTCCTGCTACCGTTCCAAGAGGCCCCCCAATAGAACCGTCTATGCCAGATTGGACTATGAAAGTAACTATAGCGCCAAATGTACCGCCTGCTCCCATTTCTCCTATATGAAAGGCCAGGCTCTTCATATTAGCTGGAGAAAAACTTACTGCCCAGCCAAGCCATCCATGAGATCCAGAAATTGAAGGTGTTATTGTATCCATGGTAACGGAATTTACAGTTACGCTTTGAGAAATACTTTTAGCTCCATCACTTGTATATAAAACACTTAAGTTAAAGTCGATGGTTTCATGTGTACCTTCTTTAACCGAGTCTGTTGTAACGAATAAAGTATTATACCTCTTTCCATTCAATAAAATAGTTATCAGCGAACCTTTTAAATTTGTTGTAGTGGACTTATAATTTACGATTTTCACAACCAAATTATGATTGCCTATGTTTAAATTGGATTCTCCTGTTGATGTTTTCACATAGTGATTCTCCGAAATAATTTCCTGTTTTTCTATCTCTGCAGGTCGTACATTATCAGTGCCATTTGTGGGCACTGAATTGTGACCCGCCGAACCATCCACCGCTATGGCAAATCCCGACAATATAAATATTGCTGCCATTATCACACCTAATAATACTTTTCTATTCATAAGAATATTAATACATAGATATATATATATTGTATTCCACAATACTACAAAATATGCTGAATTAAATTCATTTTTCTAAATTCTTTTTATATATTATATAAACTTTACACATAGTTTGCAACAAAAAATATGCCAGTAGCCCGTATATAAGAGAAAAATCCTTCAATTTCATGTGCATCCCATAAACAGGGGGTGTTTCTTCTTATTTTATATATAAAAACTGACTCCAATGATTTTAACTTGACACTACATTTCTCATATTAACCAGTACTGCGCCCTTCTCATCAATGTAAAAGGGATTTGGCTAAATTTTGAAAATCCTGGTGCCCGGGCAGCAAAGCGTACAGTAGAATTATTATGCTACGGAGACGTAATTTTAACTGTAAGTAAAAAAACATAAATATGAATGGAGCCGCACAGCACATCCATCCTGGAGGCATATACAATGAAATACAATACTATGAATGATAAGCTATAGAAATGCTAGAGAAGCGGTGAATTAGACCCTTCTAATACTAAGCACAGCAACTGCAGATTTCTATTTATTATGATAGTGGCTTTAAAATACCTGAAAAAATGAAAAAGCAAGCTAAACAAACATATATAAATCTAAGGTATTGATAGGAGTTGCCATAACATTAATTTAGAGAGAACCTGAGGCATTGAAATCACAGTTGGTGGAGAGTGCAGAAAGAAACATTGAAAGCCCTCAAATTATTCAAGAAGTTTGAAAATGAGATAATTAATGATAATGCGTCTGCAAAATCGCATTAAAACGAAAAGAATTTAACATATCCTCCTATATTTGCAAATCATATTATGCAAAATTGGGTGAGAGTAGATGAAACAGTTATTTGTATATCCCACTGTAATTTTAATACTGTAAAAAATAAGCTGATGGCAGAAATACTGGAATTACACGGCCATTGTTCCAGTAACAGTGGAAAACGGGAAATTCTATTTATTATCTAATGATGAAGCAGCCCAACTAGCACCCTGAAAAGCCTGGATCTGCCATACTTATAGCTTGGTAAAATTGTATGTACATAGATTTTAAATATTGCAATAAAACGTAAAAATTAAAAACTCCCTCATATAAATTAAAAATATGTATGATAGGGGATTCGAGTTATTGCAATTGCCGGGGTCGGGGATTGAACCCGAGGCCTTCGGATTTCTCAGTTAATGCTTATGAGTCCGACGCTCTACCAACTGAGCCACCCCGGCATCAAAATAATTAATTAGAAACAGCTTCAACAGTTTCTGCAGGTTCTTCTGGAGGAATAGCCCTTGCTCCAACTTCAGTTTTTCTCACTTCAATTTTCCTGATTGGGTATACATCCTTTAGAGAATTTACAAGGTCACCATAAACATCGTCGCCAATAATATAATTCGCAAAGGCTCCTATATCCATTTCTGAAGATTTCTGTTTCATATAGTTTACAACTGCATACCTGATCTCTGCTCTCTTTGCGCCTGTTAGCTTCTGGTCGGCTACAAGCACCAACTTTACTGCTATATCATAGAGGTCAGATGTTTTTACATTGGTAACTATATCCAGCCTTTCTCTTCTTCTTCTGACCATTCTTCTTATTGTATCGTCACTGACTTCATGGCCAGAAAATACTGTAGTGCAGCGTTTTCCCTCACAGTTATCGATATGGAATATAGCCATTGAACTGGCTTTCTTGAAATTTCCAGTAAATGTTGATACTGGAACTGCAATTGTCCTATTCAACATGTTCTTTGGATCAGCACTCGGACTTAATCCAATTTCTTTTTCACCGAAATATGATGGTGCCACTATTGTGTACCATGACTTCTCCTTCCACTTATCTTTTGCTCCTGATCTTCTTTTATCTGCCATTCAATCCCTCTTGTACCTTAAATTTAACTTATTAGTGAAATACCTTATCATTTATAAATTTATAACGTTTTCTAATTCTTGTTGCAGTTTCAGAAATAAGTTATAAAAATAGATCAGTTTCTATCGATTGTAGCGGTCATACAGTGGGCACCTCCGTATCCACCGGTTATTTCACTTAAATCAAGTTTGATTATATCTATGCCACTATCACGGATTTCCTTGCTTTGCGGGAAAATAGCCCCATTCTTAATTTCTATATCTTTTAAAATTGCATTCTTTGTAGATGCATCAAAAACATTCTCGGCTATCAATTTTTTAATAATTTTAATTGAGTCTATTGCAACTATCCGGTTTTCTGATATTGTAAGAAAATTAGATGAATATGATAACTGTTCGCTTATTCCTAAATTTATTATATTCCAGCCCTCTTGCATAAGAAGGTCGTATAATGTCGTTTTATAATCCATTCCATATTTTCCATTATTTCTCGAATATACATTAACAGCAGCCTTTTTCGCAAGCTCCACTGATGTTACAGCAGTACCATCCGCTGCAATATTGAAATATGTATCAAGATGCATATTTACCATTATGTCCTTTCCATCCATAAAGCTGTACTGTGGATTTGTAACGATCACAACGCGATCAAAATTTATTGCACCAGACTCCATGGCAGACATAGCGCCAGCCTCATCTGTCCTGTTGCCCGTTCCAATCAGGCACATATCGCCTGCTGGCATGAAATCTCCACCCTCAAAAAATCCGTTTTCAATTCTTTTAACTGAATTGTTAAAAAGCTCTGAAAATACAAATGATGTGACCTCTGTTTCCTTCCTTCTCTGCCTCATTCTCATATTGCCAATCAACACGCCATCTGCTATTGCCTGCTGATCCCGCATAAAATAAAGATTTGCCAGTGGCAGGTTTGAATATACACGTGGGTACTGGACACCTTCCATATACTCCTTCAGGTCAATTGAAGGCTCAAGAATCAAAAGCTGGAAAAGCGAATAGGCATCGATGTATTCTATGTTTTTTGTCAAGCTCTTCTTTGCTTCAATTACCGTTTCCTGTGTACCATAAAAATTGGCCAGCGACATTACATTGTTTTCAAGCTGTGCCCTGAAGCCTTTATTGCTTTCAGCCTTGTCAACAATCAGCTTGCCAAGTATATCAACATGTACTCCATTTTGCCTCAATGTATCTTCAAGCAATTCATGTTCAGCAATTGCTGTTGTATAATTGAATGGGCGCTCAAAAAGAAAGGGCTTTGGCGCTAACATGGCATATGTTATTTCAGGGCCTGGCCTGTGCATAATTACATTTCTTAAAGTATCCCATTCAGCTCTAATTTTCATTATCTAATATTGCAAGGCTCTTAAAATGTTTTTCAAAATGAATAATATACATTATTGTACCTGTAAAGATATACTTCCTTGCCTGAAAATTCTTTCCTGAACGAAATAATCTTGAATGTCACAGCGTTCATAAGCTGAGATTCCCCATCATTATAAGAGATAACTATAAATTTTTCAATATCAGGGGCCTTTCTGATAACCTTATATGGAGATCTGAAGAAATCCTTAACACCTACATTAAAAGAAATGTTTCTGTCAAGATTTAACAGGCTCATGTCTCTTGGTGAAATATTTTTTACCATGCAATAATTTTTTCCAAAAAGAATTGAACCTGGAAGCATATCCAGTATTCTTATGAGATGTGTATATCGATAAAGATCTCTGCTATCCTTCCTGCCAGCGAGAGATTTAGTTACAAGAATACTGCAGAAGTAACTTTCCTGCAGCATCCTGTCAATTTTTACCGCATCTTCTTTCTTGCCAAGGTAGATATCAATTCCTTCTTTTTTTATTTCTACCTTCGATATATATGAATTTGGATTGCGTATATTCATTTCTTTCATGAACGTTACAATAGTTTCTTTCTCTTTTTGAAGAACCTCATCAAATTCTGTTGTAAAGGTTCGGAGCTGTATTACTGCTTCATAATATGACCCTGTGAACCTGTTGCATACTGGACAGCTCTCTTTGATCAGTTTCACATCCATAGATAAAGCCTTTTCAATCTTGCCAAGATTTTTATCATCAACAACAACAATCATAGATGCTGTATTCCCATCAATGTTAAAATCGTGTATTGAAGAAATCTTATCAGTCCTATCTGTGTTTATATGTGATGAAACATTCTTTAAAACATATTTTGGAGCATTATCGTAATACCATCTTTTATTTACCTTTACAGCTCCACATTTAGGGCATTCAACAAGCTGGACAGGATCAGCCTTTAATTTAATTTTGCCTGCAAGGCAGGATTCACATAAGCCGAATTTATATGCCTCATTTTTGCCACATAAAATACATTTCATCTGTCAAATATTACAGCGGCATATTTAACCATTGATTAATTTCTTTAATTTCTCAAGATTGTTGACAAGGAAACATCTATTTTCTCCGCAGACAGAAATAGATTGGCTGTCCGTTTTTATAAAATAATAACCGGCTGGATAATGGCAAGATAGATATTCCAGTATTTCTCCAGAACCTGTTTCGATTTTATAGAACGCTTCAATATCAAAAAATGATAGAACTGTATACGTAAAAAACATTGGCTGGTTCTCAAGCTGTTCACCAATGCTTTCAACGGACGATTTTATAATTCTGCTGTATTCTGAATATATATAATCAAGGACAACAAGATTATTTATTTCAAAAGAAAAACCAGAAGGTATCGCATTGTCATAGCTTTCCTTTAAGCGTGCAGGCAATTCATCAGAACTGTTGTAAAAACCACCATATTTATTATCATAAAACTTTTTGATGACAAGTTCATTAAGGTCATGTGCATAGTTCAGGTATATTTTATTTAATGTTGCCTCATGAAGATACAGGAGCCCAGACACCATGTATGAATAATCGTCCAGCATTCCTTCTATTGAAGCTTTTCCGTTTCTGTATGAATGGTATAAAATATCATCCTTAAACATGGTATGAATTATAAAATCGGCTGTGGATTCGGCTAAATCCCGCATTTCATTATTTTTGAATACCATGGCAGCCAGGGAAAGTGCGTTGATTAAAAGCCCATTTATGTCTGTTAATATCTTATCGTCTTTTGCCGGCTTCTCTCTTTTGTTTCTGGCAATATTCAGTTTTTCCAGTTCTTCTCTGTGCTTTGCAATAATTTTGATATCACTGTCTTTAGATAGATACAGAATATTTCTTCCGGAAGGGCGTGAATAATTATCATAAAAGTTCCCTTCGGGCTTTATGTTAAAGTCATAAAGAAAGTCTTTTCCCACCATATTCTTCAGTTCACTGTAATCCCATGTATAGAATTTTCCTTCCTGTTTTTCCGAATCTGCATCAATGGACGTATAGAATCCCTGATTGTACAGCTCATTTTTGAGGAAATTGAATATTTCAAAAACAGTATTTTTATAGAATTCATCACCGGTAATATCATAAGCATATGTATATGCCATCATTGCCATTGCCTGGTCATATGCCATTTTTTCAAAGTGTGGTATTCTGAAAAAAAGATCTGTGGAGTATCTGTGGAAACCACCGCCTACGTGGTCATAAACACCACCTATATACATTGATTTCAAGCTTTTCTCTACCATCTGCATTGCATTTTCATTTTTATACTTCTTATAATAACGAAGGAGAAAAAGGAGATGCTGGAATGATAAGAATTTTGGTGCATTTCCGAAACCACCGTACTCCGAGTCATAATTATTTCTTAAGGCTGTATATGCCTTTTCAATAATTTTATTATAATCTAACTTATTTATATTTGAATGGTTTTCCATGGCATTTAAACGATTTATAACATCATTCCCATTTTTTATCAATTCTTCTTTTTTATTTTTCCAGAGATCATCTATATTATCACATAATTCTATAAGGCCTATCATGTTATTTCTTGAATTTTTTGGTATATATGTAAAGGAGAAGATAGGTTTCTTATCTGGAGTGAGTATAATATTTAATGGCCATCCTCCAGTTCCAGTCATGATCTGGCTCATTGTCATATAAAGGTTGTCTATATCCGGCCTTTCCTCTCTATCTACCTTGATGCATACAAAGGTTTTATTCATCTTCTCTGCCACAGATTTATCAGTAAAACTTTCTTCTTCCATGACGTGGCACCAGTGGCAACTGGAATATCCTATGCTTAAAAATACTGGTTTATTTAATCTTGATGCTGTTTTAAATGCCTCATCTGACCATGGTACCCAGTCTACAGGATTTTCTGCATGCTGCAACAGATATGGGCTGTTTTCATTGGCCAATTTATTCATATTTACTGATGCATTTAATATATATCATGATTTTCGTTGCACCATAACGTTCAGCACATTTAAATAGGAATTGAATTCAGCCGTTTAAAAGATAAAGAATGCATGAAGGTGAATAAGGCGCAGTAAATGCCATAATCAGAAGAGATACTGCACATGCATTTTCAGATACAGGCACAGAGGACATTTTACAGGTTTATGATCATTCCTTTCCCAGTGCCTTCAACAGGCCAATTACTGGAGCTAAACCCCTCTGTACATCGGGGTCCTTTAATTGCTTTAAAAGGCTCATAGCGCCAGTGGCATGTATATCCTTTCCAAGTTCCCCAGAAGTTATGCTATCAGTTGCCCTTTCAAGTGAATTCATAAGTTCTGCAGATCCGGCAAGGGAAATAAGGCCAAGGAATGAATTGGCAAGCGAGCCAACACTGTTGATCATTTCATCATCAAGTATTTTATTGAGGCTT
>JAVYST010000054.1:0-8180 GCA_038729085.1 Ferroplasma sp.
ATGCCTCAATAAAGCATTTTTCAATTATAAAAATTTCAAATTGAATGGGCCAGCATCATTCCAAAATAAATCTCAACGTAGCTATAATCGAGATGCATTTTTTTGTTTGATTCCTGCAAAATGCCATACATTACCATCAGATTCCAAAAACTGTCAGGCTTTCCATTATCTATTATTTTTTGATCTATACTGTAAAGTCCTTCGAACGAATTTTTCTGGAAGCAGCTTTTAACAACTGATTCGTATATTTCAGCATAAGGAGAGTAACCATATGGCCCTTTATCAGAATGCGTATGAGCCTGATCTGCACTTATTATAATGCTTACTTTTTTATTATAAGATTGGACAGCCCTGCAAAGCAATTTGCCAAAATTTAAAAGTTTATCCCTATCATATAACCGGGATTGCCCAATAACTACTATATTTCGCTGTTTAAAAAAATAGAGAGGGATGGATGACCCAAAATCCAGTGGGAAAACTGATAATTCACCAGCATATGTTATAAATCTTGCTTCTTCAGTCGTATCAGGGTCTATTTTAATTATGTCCTCTGTTAATTCTCTCTCATTCCTTGCATTGAAAGCCAAAATTTTTGTTTTCAGTTTTGTATTGGCTTCAAAATTTTCTGTGTTTATAATACCGATATTTTTGGAAAGATTTATGCCATGGGGAGAAAGTATTACAAGAACATCTGCTCTGTCTTCGCCTGCCATTTTCACCAGTAATTTATTGATTTCCATACTTTCCTTATCTGGAATGTCTATTATTTCATCACCATGCGGAATCATGTAAATTTTCTCAAGCACCATTATTAGAAATGTAGAGTAATGATATATGTTTTTCCCAGGCATTGGTGATGTATAATATTTAGAGAAATTGTAATTCTACAAATTGCACTGGATTTAATTATCTGATTGGTTGCATTTCAACATGGCTTCGCTGGATTGAAAATTATGATAAATTATAATGTTTTCCAAAAAGCCGTTCATAATAGTTTTCGAATTTAGTTTCATCAATGCCCTTTTTGAGGTTATTCATTGTTTCTGGGTCCAGCTGAATTCCATAATAAATGAAATCAAGAAGTGTTTTTTCAGGGTCTGAAACAGGAATAAAGAGTTTGCTGTAGCTGATATACTCAAAGCCAAAAAATGCATCCTTTTTTATTCTGTGAAGTATAACTCTGGTATCCATAAGATCCCTGATGCCTGGATTGGCCATGCTCTCCGTAATTATGATTGGAACAGATTGCTGCGTCCAGAGTTTTCTTATTGTTAAGGCATATTGCAGGCCATAATAGAAAGGCCTGAATTTAAATCCAACAACTGCTTCGTTTCTGTGAAAGGTATATTCTCCCTTGCAGATTCTAATTAGCTGTCCAGATTGAACCATCTTGTGCAGCATCAATCTTATATAAGCCTCACCTGCTCCCATGCTTGACAGAAATCTTCTTGCATCGTTAGAATCAAAAAGCTCCTGTTTTTTGAAAAACTTGATAAAAGCAGTTTCATACTTCATTCAGCCACCTTTCTATATATTTTACCATCTGTGCAAAACTAAGGTCTTTTCTGCCTGAATATATCAGTGAATCAAGAATGTTTTCATCAACCGGCCTTTGAATTTCCTTCAAAAATCTAAAAAGCATGGTTTTCACAAGGTAATCTGATCTATTCAGCCACTTTGTCAGTATAAACAGGTCATATAAATCCCTGACAAATCTCCGATTCAGGTATGCTTCAATTTTCCTGACCATCAATTCAGTTGGGCTGAAAACACTGATTGTCTTTGTTGTACCGTCTGTTCTTGCATAAGTTCTTATTTCATTTTCAGCATATCCTGGTTTCGTTTCCAGGAGAAGCTCAGCCTCATCATTCCCTATCCGTATCCTCGATTGGGCCTCAGGATCCTGCCATATAAGCCTCAGGCCATACTTTTCAAGTTTGGAGGCAAAGGCATTAAATGGATTGCTGTCCATATAAATGTCAATATCTTCTGAAAACCTCGTACCATCAAAGCATCTCCATATTGCTGTCCCTCCATAAAGAAGCGCATCGGGCTGGAATTCATCATAGATAATATCTATAACATAATCCTGAAGCTCTGCAAGTTTGAGCCTCTGACCACTGAGAAATGATCCTATCGGCTTCATATTAATACGTAATTGTTATATTATATTATAACTTTCACTTATTCTATATTGATTATTGAATATGGTTCTGCCAACTTTGGATCAGGTAAAATTCAGAAAGAATGCCAATGAAAAATGTGATCAGAAGAAAATATTGTTTTTATAAGAAAAATTCATTCTGATTTGGAGTTGGTAGTTAAATGAAGAAACTGCTGAATCAAAAATACAGAACTATATTGTATTTCCTTTCAGAACAGTGTTCCGCCTATAAATTTATTAATATAATAAAAATATCATCGATATGACAGATTTGCTTCTTCTGCACGGTGGTGTTGGCATTGATAATTCCCTGGTGGATGCTACAAATATTAAGCTCAATTCGTTTGCCAGTTCCATTAAATTAAAGGGGAACCCACTGAATTCAGCTATTGAAGCTGTAAGGATGATGGAAGATGATCCAGAGTTCAATGCAGGCACAGGTTCCGTAATGAGGCTTGATGGAAGCATTCAGATGGATGCATCGGTAGCAGTTCCTGGAAAATTTGGGTCTGTCCTTGCTATAGAATCCGTTAGGAATCCAGTCCTGGTTGCAAAGGATGTAATGGAATTAACGCCACATACAATGCTTGCAGGCGATGGCGCAGTGAAATTTGCAAGGGCACTTGGATATGAAGAATTTGACCCATCCACCGATAAAGCCAGAAACCGGCTTAAGAAAGCTCTGGAGAATTTGAAAGCGCCCGATGGCGAAAGTTATAAAAAATATTCCAATCTTATGAAAAAAACCAATTTTGATGATTTTTTGAAAGATTCCTGTGACACTGTTGGAGCTGTAGCACGCGTTGATGGCAAATTCGCAGCTGCAGTTTCCACTGGCGGTGCCTCTCCAATGTTGAGAGGAAGAATTGGTGATTCACCTATTTTTGGTGCAGGAATATATGTTGGCGAAAAAGGGGCAGTTGTTGCAACCGGAATTGGTGAAGAAATCAGCAAGAGGCTTCTATGTTTCAGGATACACGAAAAAATAGGGGCAAAACCTCTGTATGATATATTGATGGAGGAGGTTTCATTCTTTAAAGATTCTGTTGCCGGTGTAATAGCTGTCAGTGCTGATGAACATGGATTCTTCGCAAATAAGGGCATGGCAACTGGATTGAAAATAGAATAACTGTATTTTTAAACTTCCAATAAAATAATATATTCTATTTATTTGCTTTCAAATATGAATAAAGAGTTAATTATATCATATATTATATTTGCAATGGATATATTTTTAAAGCCAGATATTACTTAATAAAACGCTTTAGGAAAAATTTAATAGAAACGCCGGAATTAATTAATTATGAAATATACAGGAATAATTTGTCCAATGCTGACTCCATTTAAAAAAGACGGGTCAATAGATTATGAAGCTACTGAAACTTTAATTGAGCACCTGAAAAAGATTGGCGCCTCTGGATTATTTCCAATGGGCAGTACAGGATTGTTTCCATTTTTTAGAACTGGGGAAAGGAAGAAGTTCATAGAATTTGTGGTAGAACATTCTTTAAAGCTTCCTGTTCTTGCTGGCATAGGTTCATCATCAACTCAAGAGTCAATAGAACTGGCATTACATGCTAAGGATGTTGGGGCAAATGCTCTCGTATTGATGCCTCCATACTACATAACTGCCGGGCAATCTGAAATTATAAAACATTTTACTGGAGTCATAGAAAAATCACATAAAGATATTTTCATATATAATATCCCGCAGCTATCTGGAACAAGAATAGAGCCTGATACAATTGGAAAATTAAAGGCCAATTTTCCTGAAATTGTCGGCATGAAAGAAAGCTCTGGTGACATGAGATACTTTTCATCCATAATGAAATATTCCTCAAAAGATTTCTCCATTATACAGGGGCAGGATGACCTGCTTGTGCCATCACTGTCAATTGGAGCCGATGGGGGTGTATGTGGCCTCAGCAACTTCAGCGCAGATATAGTTAAAACATATAATTCATATATATCTGGTGATTATTCAAAGGCCAGGGACATTGAAATAAATAATATTGTTCCCATGCTTAAAGAAGTGAATAAAACTCAATTCCCATCAGGCTATTATAAAAAATTCTATGAAAAGTTCAATCTATCCGGAGGCTATAGATCTCCAATGGTAGAGCCAGAATAATATTTAGAAAATTAATGGAATATTTTGGTAATCAGCTATAGAAAAATTATTTAAATTTATTGCATCTATGGAGTTTATAATGGGAAATTAGCCCGATGATGGCAGAGTCTCCTGTGGAAATCCAGAAGCTGCTTATGAAGAATTAAGCAAGTTCAATAAATAATAGCCATAGCAAAACATCCAACCAGATAAAGAATCAAGAAGGCAAATTGAAAGGGCAGGTTATTGTTTTTAAATTTTATAGCTGGCATATTAACCTTTTGGTGGCCAATATAACTGTTTAAAATATAAGGTTAAGGGCAGAATTGAAAAAAATATTGCCATTCTTTAATATTTAGAAATTTGAAAATAATTTGTTTGCCAGCAATATACTATTACTTAAATGCCCCATGCAATCATTAAATACCGGCATATCATACATAAGATGGGGAGCGTTAAGGCTGAGAGGATAAGGATCGACCCGTAAAACCTGATCCAGGCAATACTGGCGGAGGGAGAAAATGGAAGATTATATTAAAAATTATAGAAAAGAGGAAAGAAAGCTTGATGTTAACAGGTGGAATAAGGGGCATTCATTAATTTTTCTATCTGTCTCAACATCATTTTTTATGTGGGGAATAGCCCTAAGCATAGCTCCATTGATTACAACATGGAATTTTGTGCCCTCTGCACTGGATTATTATATTATTGGAGCTGCACCAGCAGGCCTTCTGGTGGGAAATCTTATTATGGGAGTGCTTTCTGATCAACTGGGCAGAAAAAAGCTTTTTCTTGCTACGGTATTCATAACATCTGCGGGATTGCTGGGCATCGGCATATCATATAATGCTTTTTCTTTAATATTCCTTGTTTTCATCACAGAATTTGGCCTTGGCGGCGATGAAACAATCTCTTTATCTTTTCTATCAGAATATGTGCCACTGAAATCCAGAGGATTTGCACTGATAGAAAGTTCAAATATGGCCAATATAGCTATAACGATCATGGCTGGAATTTTTATACTTTATGGGTCATCGTTATTTATACAGAAGATAGCCCTGATTATTATATCAATGACAGGATTTATAATTCTAATCATTTCACGGCTGAAGTTAAAAGAAAGCATTCGGTGGGAATTATTCAAAAAAATTAGAGAAAATCAAAGGTTCAAAATGGATATTGGCTTTGAACGGTTCATTTCCCTGTCATTAATGGGCATAGCAATTATTGTTGGATTTGCCTTTACCGATCTGGTGCTTGGGCCATACCATTTTCCTAAATATACGGGCCAGATTATATTTTTTACGGTCCTTGCTGAATCGGTTACGGGAATTGCAGGCGGATTTTATTTTGCAAGGATGAAAAGAAAAATACTTGCAATTTCAGGATTTTCTGGCATGTTGATATCATGGCTTATTGTTATTGCTTTTCTCTCAACAGTCCTCAACCATTTAGATATTCTCATACTGATGTTGGTTATTGCCAGTATTTTTGGTGAGATGGCATGGGCTTCAAGAGAAATGTTAGAACCTGAAAATTTCAATACAGGGCATAGAGGAACGGGAATAGGATTGGTGAGGTCGATAGGATATATGCTTTATATTTTTACCGTATTTGTTCTTGCAGGTGCATCGATAGATATATATGCCTTTTATATCCTTGCTATATTTATTATTGGATTTTCAGGATCAATGCTTTACTTTAAATATGGCCGAGAAACTTTTAAAGCAAGCATATTTTAGATCTAATTTTATATGTTATTTTATCATTGCTTATTATTGATACTGTTTCCAGAAATATAAAGCAGATGATGTTTATTCTCTGTAAAACAGGCAATATTTGCATTATGTTATTTATGGTGAATTTTTGATGCTTTTGATGGCCTCTGGCTGGCAATAATGGCTAGCAGCCTAATATGGAATAAATTAAGTTAGAACATGCAGCACCTTTTTATGATTATTAAATTGCACTGCTATTGCCTGAATTGATATTTATCCGATTTATGCTATGTACCTTATAATGTAAGTTAAATAAGTATACAGTTTGAATGAATGGTTAAAAACTACAGTAAAAATTTTATGCTATAGTTTTATTAAAGGTTATGGTTGCTAAAATTAGTGAGTTTAAAGGGCACAAAATTATAACATTGTCTATTGGAGAGGATGATAAATATCCGTTTTCATTTGGTATTGCAAAGGCAAAATTGATTTTAGATAATTTAGATGAAATAAAAAATTTTGTCAAAGATTCACAATAATTCCGCTTAAAAGGAGAAGACAATTTGATTAATCTATATTTTCAAATTGATAATATTTCATTATTAAACATTTATTCAAGTTCAATTACTGGGTCGCCAGGTTCAACTTCTGAATTTATCTGAACAATAATTTTTATTGCCTTTCCTGCGAACTTAGCCGGTATTTCCATTGTTACTTTTGCAGCCATTATCTGGCATACTGGTGTAGCAGCCTTTATCATGTCACCTATGCTTATATAAATCATTGCAACAACTGCTCTGCCAAGTTCCTTAGAATCCCACAGTTCTGGTATCTTTATTATCATTTTTCCATTATCTTCTGAACTGCTTCTATTATCTTTGTTATATCTGGAAGTGCATAATGTTACATCGGCCTGGAATATGGAACAGATATATCCGGGCATGCAAGTTTTCTGGTGCTTTTTTTAATGATTTAAAAGTATTTTCGGAAATGATTGAGATAGCTTTGAATGCAACGCCATAGCTTGAATAATCCTCATCAACTGCTAAAATCGCACCTGTTTTCTTTACAGAATTAATTATTGTTTCCCTGTCAAGAGGCTTAATGCTGGTAAGATCAATAACTTCCACAGTGATGCAGGGTTAAGTGATTCCATAAACATGCCCTGGTTAAGGGATCCGCCCCCACCAAAAGCTACTGAAACCTGCCCCGCTTGATCAAGCTTAAATGCAAGTGCGGCACCGAAAGCAGGAGGAAATGAGGAACCTACTATTCATGCATATGCAAAGTGGATTTATAATCATAAAGGTGCATATGCCCTCCCTTGCCGGCACTCAGCCTACCATGTTTCCAAAATATTTCTGCTGTCGTGGCAAATCAACACCTTTGGCAATGGCTGTGATGGGATCTGTGTACTGTATACATAATCATCATTTAATATGGCGGACATCCAGGCTGCTGCAGGTTCCTGGCCTGATCATAGATGCATTTCTCCAGGTATTTTGCCGGCGGCAATGCTGAATAATGGCTTTCTGCCAACAAGATAATATTCTCTCAATTTTGGCTCATATTTTCTGCTCTTTACCATTGTAAAATATATTTTTATCAAATCATCAACATTTATAATTTTTTCCATTCACGCCACCAGAATTATAAACCGTTTAACAATAAAAACAGTCCTGTTAAAACATATTTATTGTTAATTGCAGAATTCATTTAAAAGCAATTGGGCATTCATGCTTATTTATGAGAATTTTCAGCTAACTTAAAATAACAATTTATATTTTGTGGTCATGAAGTTTCACAAAGAAATTGACATTAACTGCGAAAGGGAAAAACTCTGGAAGCTTATAATTAATTTTGATCGAGTTCCAGAATTCTGGCATGGCACAAGAAGAATTGAACCCCATGGCGAATACTATGAAGTCCAATTTGCATTTCCCGGGAAGGGAAAAATGTATCCAATAATCAATAACAAAGATTTTACATTGCAGGAAGTATACAGGGGTGGGCCATTCAAAGGCACAAAAACTGCCCAAATTTCTGGATCTGATATATTGACGCTTACATCGGAGTGGAATATTAAACTTACCACAATACTGGTACCATTTCAATTTAAATTGCAACAGCATTTTGAGAAAGGAACAGAGGAAGCACTGGAAAGAATTAAAAAATATATGGAAGCATC
>JAVYST010000055.1:0-8044 GCA_038729085.1 Ferroplasma sp.
AATTGAACTGATTCTGATCACGCACATGCACCTTGACCACTACGGAGGCCTGCCACAGCTCATATGGCAGCGTGGCCTCGGCAATCCAGATAAAAATCTCACTATAGTTGGTCCTGAAAATATTGAAAATACAACAAAGAAAATACTTGAATACTATTCAACACCGGAATATATGGCCAGAAAAACAGTATTCGCAGCTTCATATCCTGGAGTTATAATATCTTCTGGAAAGCATAGCATCCCTGATAATACATATAAAATCAATATTGATGGAAAATATATATTCTATTCCGGTGATACATCGCCATCGGAAAAAGTAATAGAGGCAGGAAAAAATAGCTTTTTATTCATTCACGATGCGACATATCCAGATGGCATGGAAGCAGAAGCAATAAAATATGGGCATTCCACATCTGCAGGAGCATACGCCTCATTTTTAAAGAGTTCCTCAAAGTTATTCATGCCCACACATATGTCACCGGAATCCCTGGCAGATATTAAAAAACTTAATGACAGGCGTGTAATAATACCTAAGGAAAAAATGACATACTTTATGTGATTATAATGATTGCAGGTTTTTTTGTCAATCCTTTAGCAGGCTATGGCGGGCCAATAAACAATAAAGGTTCAGACAACCTGGTATTAAAAAATATAAATGATTCGACATCAATTGCAAGGGCAGATGAGTTCCTTGGAAAAATTAATGCCGAAGGCGTATGCTTTATTGTTCCATATGGCTATATGGGCTCTTTCCTGATGGACCGCCATGGACTTAAATATAAAGTTGCATACAGCCCTGGAGATATAACTACAGCCAGCGATACTGAAAATTTTGTTCGGAGCATGGGAAATGTAGATATTCTATGTTTTGCTGGTGGTGACGGCACAGCCAGGGATATACTGGAAGCAGGCTGCAAGGTTCCTGTTCTTGGCATTCCATCTGGTGTGAAGATGTACAGTTCTGTTTTCGCAATGAATATACCACATGCTGCCGAAGTTTTTAACCATGTAGCAGGAGGGTATTCTACATACCGTTACGCGGAAGTTTCTGACATTGATGAGGAAAAATACAGGAACGGGATATTGAATGTAAAAACCTATGGCATGATGCTTATTCCTGACCTTGAGGGAATTGTAATGTCTTCAAAGGCTGAATATCCAAATTCAGGGTCATATGATATTGCAGAATATATTATTGAGGAAATGAAAGATGATACAATATATATAATAGGGCCGGGCAGTACGTGCAAGGCAATAGTTTCAAGCCTTGGGTATAGAACAAACATGTTAGGTTTTGATCTTTTTGCTGGCAAAAAACTGATTGCGGCTGATCTGGATGAAAAGGAACTTTATAATAGCATTATAAATAAAAAATCGGAGTTGATTATCTCTATAATCGGCGGGCAGGGTTTTCTCCTTGGGCGTGGAAACCAACAAATTTCAGGAAGGATTATTGAGGCTATAGGCTTTGAGAATATCACTGTTATATCCTCGCCAGAGAAATTGCTGGATATTAAAAAACTCTATATCGATATGAATTTAAATGGAATAAAATTGCCACAATATATCAGAGTGCTTACAGGGTACGGCATTTATAAGATGGCAAAGCTTGAAGCATAAGGGCACATTGCTTATTGTATGCTTTCAATTTGAATACACTTTATATTTAATGATTTAATTCACTTCAATGCAGAGTGAAAAAACCCTTGCTGGCCTATCAAAATACGTGGTCAGATCGCCAAAATGGTATTACCTCGCTGTACCTGCAATTATAATATTTTTGGTTGATTTTATAATAATAAGGTCATTATTGCCTCTATTGCTTATAGGAATTTTGCCATTTGTGCTGCTATTTCTTATTGATTATTTTTCAATCCACTATACAAATAAAAGCTTTAATACCGGCAGAATAGTTTATTTAGATTTTATTTCACTTGTAATGGCATCGGTTCTTTTCTGGCTGGCTTCCCTGTTCAGCATATATATGAATATGGGCATACCTTCAATACTTGCAATGGCTATTGCCTTTCCGGTTTTCCTTAGATTTCTGGTTTTTTATATTTATTATCCTTCAAATGCATACATTGCTGGAATATTTTCAATGAACTATACATATTCTTATATTATAGTTTCAATAATAGGATTTACATTCTATTATACTGTTATAACATTAATTGTGCCATTGATTATAGCCACATTGATATATCTGCTATTTTCATCTATATTTCTCTATTTCACAGTTTATGGCTTTACAAAAAAATATCATTCAAAGCCCTCTGAACTAATTGATTTTTTCCTCAACAGAACGAATGATGGCGATATAGGAGAAGAATTCTTCAGAAAAGTTTACAATAAAAAAAGAAAAATCCCTGTAATGACAATAAATATAAAAAATGAAAAATCAAACATAGTTACCCTTATATTCCCATTTGTCCACCCAGGGCCATTTGGAAATCTATGTACAAGCAATCTTCCGGAGAAGCTGGCCAGAGAACTTGAAAATAAAAATATAATGGTATTCCATACAGCTACAACAAACAGCAATAATTGCAGTGGTGCAAATGACCTGAAAAACATTGCAGCAGCTGTAAAAACTTCACTCGGCCGTATTGAATACAGTTCAATGGTATCAGATTTTGTAAAATTCAATGTAGATGGATATGACGTGTCACTTCAGAAATTTGGCGATTCAGCCTTCTCTGCTGTTATACCGTTCAAAAAAAGCTTTGATGACATTTCAATGGAATCAGGGCTTAAAGTGGTAAAGGCATTGAGGGAAAATGGGGCTAAAAATTTTACACTGCTTGATGCACAGAATAGCTTTGTTAAGGATGCTGAGGAACTGAAGGATTGCAATTTTCTTATAAAGCCACTTATTGAAAAATTTAATGAAACAAAATCAGAATATCCTGCCCTTATAGGATATGCACAGAACTATAAGAAAATTGATGGCATGGCATCCATGGGTGTACAGGTACTTGCACTGAAAATAAAGGATTATTATAATGCTATTGTTTTAACTGATTCAAACAATATCACCAGGGATATAATTAAACTTGTACGTTCCAGAAGTAACAACTCCATAAAAAAACTCGATATTTATACAACAGATAATCATGTGGTTAACGTTGGTGAGCTTGACATAAACCCACTTGGGAGCAACTGCAATCCGGATGAGGTTGCAGATTTGATTGAAAAAACCGTGAATGATGCAATTAATAATGTGCAGGCAGCATCTGCTGGAATGGATACTGAATATGTTGATGTTACAATGGGTGATGAAGGTTCTTTCCATGGATTGATAGATACAGTTTTAAAAGCCATAAAAAAGGCCAAGTATTCTATTGCATTTATCATGCTTATATCAATAGTTTTATCAATATTGTCATTCCATTACGTTCTCATATATCTCTAATTCATTGCATTTCAAATTTTCCTTGCATACATCATGAGATCAAGGATTACAAAGGCTGAAAGTGTTTGTATTACTGGAACGGCCCTGAAGGAAATAAATGGGTCATGGCGCCCGGTTACCCGTATTTGCGAAGATTTCATTGTTTTTATATTTACTGTATTCTGAGGTATTCTGATCGATGAGGTTGGCTTCATTGCAACATTGAATTCCACAGGCATTCCATATGTAATGCCACCAAGCACGCCTCCACTGTTGTTTGTTTCAGTGCATATTTTTCCATCCTTTAAGATAAATTCATCATTTGCCTCAGAGCCCTTCATGCTGCCAAGTTTAAAGCCTGCACCAAATTCTATTGCCTTCAATCCAGGTATTGAAAACATTGCTTTTGAAAGCTCACTCTCCACTGAATTAAAGTATGGCTCACCGATTCCTGCTTCAACATTATAAATGGATGTATGTATTATGCTGCCAAGGCTATCTCCCTCTTTTATGACCTTCAATAAATATTCATATAAAAGTTCGTCTTCTGCAGCATCAGGCATCCTTGTCTTAAAATTGTATGCGTAATCCTCATCTTCAGGTATTTTGCTATCTATATTCATGCCAGCTGCCGATTTTATGTACGTGACTATTTTAATTCCATATTTCTTCAGGGCATACATTGCAATAGCACCTGCAGCCACAAGAACAGCCGTCATTCTTCCTGAGAAAAATCCTCCTCCTTCAAAATTCCTGTATTCTCCATATTTATAAAACATTGAAATATCTGCATGTCCTGGCCTGGGATTATCCTTCAATTCATCATAATGTTTGTCAATGTAATCTTTATTTTTGAATATAAATGTTAATGGTGATCCGTCTGTGTATCCATTTTTCAATCCACCAATTATATTTATTATGTCATCCTCATTTCGCTGTGTCGTTATAAGGCTCTGCCCTGGCCGCCTGCGGCCAAGCCATTTCTGTATAAATTCGATGTTTATTTCAGTACCGGCTGGCAATCCATCAACTGCGCCACCTATATAAGGCCCATGGGATGAACCAAATATGGTAAGCCGGATATTATTTCCTAACGTAAACATATTGCAATATATTGCTGCGGCTTATTAACATTTTTATATTAAATGGTAATTATCACTCAAAGCTCCGTAGTGTAGCGGCCAAGCATTACTGGCCCTGGACCAGCAGACGGCAGTTCGAATCTGCCCGGAGCTATTGTAGTTTAAGTTTATTGAATAATTTAATTAAATATATGCTCATTATGCTTTATGGATGAGGATATAAACTATGAATATTGCGAACTTGTTGACAAAAAAATACCGTTAAGCCATAAATTTTTTGAATATGAATCACATATCAGAATCACCCAATCATTTCTTGGCCTTGCTGTATCTGAAGCTAAAAATACTGAGAAAATCCGAAAGATGCTGGACATACTCGATACACTGAATCAGAATCTGTATGATTCAGATACAGTATTGCCTGATATGGTGAGAAAAGAACTCAGAAGGGAAGACAAAGAATGGATCGACATAGGCCAGAAAATGGATGCTGGTGATACATATACAGCATACCTGATAGCCGCTGCAGCAAATCTCAGGATGGCACTGTCCTGCCTCAGTGAACTTAAAGAGGATTCTGATTTTAAAAGCCATATAACTGACTATGCACTGGAATTTATGATAAAATTGGCAAATATGATAAATAATGAAGCACTGGGAAACGTCCTCCTATAGTTTTGACAGGTCAATAGAATTTATATAATCTTCGTATTTTATAGGCTCTTTAACGTATCTGAAAAGTGATGTGTTTTCCTTGTAATAGTCAAGCTGCAACATATAAAGTTGATCCTTTGTCATGAGCCCTCTCTTTTCCAGGACTCCTACAATTGGCCTGAATACCATGGGTGTAATTTCCTTTACAGGCTCCATGCCAAGCTTCTTCCTTATTATGTTAAACATGCCAGCAAATGTTATCATATCCTTTGTGCATATATCTATTGTGCCTGACCTTTCCATTGAATTTTTTAAAACAGTGATAACATCATCGATATGTACCGGTGCCATGTTGCCACTCTTTGGCAGATATGGCACCTTCCCTTTAGCTACCTTTACAAGCATTTTTGTAAACTTGTCGCCGGGCCCGAACATTGTGGATGGCCTGACGATGAGCGAATTTTTCAATAGATTGGCATTGTCCTCTCCCAATCTTTTGTAACGGAAATAATCAGTTTTTCCCTTATCTGCATTAATTGCCGAAAAATATATGAGTTTTTTATTGCCCCTGAGCTCCTCCATTGCCTTTACCACATTTTTTACACCATTCAGGGAAAGGTCTTCATGCGTCTCCTCTTCTTCAGTAAGGACATCTATAGCATGGACAATAATATCATAATCTGCAATTGCATTTTTTACATCATCATACTGGCGGACATCTCCTTTAATGAATTTAATTCCTTCACTGTCGAGTGCTGGCGACTGGTTTCTTGCAAAATAAGCCTTTTCTTCTGCATCAAACTGCCTTAATATATTGCTGCCAACAAAACCTGATCCTCCTAGAACTATCAATTTCATAATACGATATATTGTATAAATATAAAAATATTGTATTATCGCTAATTTTTTATCTTTTATTAGATTATACAACAATGGTTGATTTTTCAAATAATGACAAAGATGTATTTATTATTAAAATGGATATGATAGACCGTGGTGCCCTCATGTCCAGATATAGCAGGGCATTAAATCTTGATATACGTGATGTTTATAAAAAAGAATTTGCAGATAGCCCTTCCCATGCAAGGGATTTCTATAAAAGAATTTTTCTTGACTATGGTGATGAATCTGTTGCAGAACTCACAACTGCACAGCTCGGAATACAGAATGTTTCAAATATACTGTCGAAAGTTATAGAGGAGCCAAGGATAGGGCTTTCATACCTTGAGAAATCATCAAGGTATGTCCGTTATAATAAGAAAACCGATGCTGGCTACTTATTTCTGCATGGCGAGAATACAGGCATGAATAATTTTATCGATGAATACAATGAACACTGCAACAATCTTTTTGATTTTTACTCAAAATCATATCCTGAAATGTTAAAGATCTTCGCTGAGAAGTATCCGGTAGAAAGTTTTGAATTTGAAATTGGTGGCAAAAATTATAAGTATAAGGATATTGGAAATATAGATGACAAAACAGTAGAAAAATCTTACAAATCATCGCTGAGATCTGCTGTGCTTGATGAGATCCGTTCTGTACTTCCTGCATCAACACTTACAAATATCGGCATGTCAGGGAATGGGCGTGCCTTCATATCACTGATAGAAAGGCTTAAAGCCTATGGCACAACTGAAAGCCTCAGATACTCCGAATTACTCTATAATGAGCTTGAAAAAGAACTTCCTGACCTTATAGATGATTCTGTTTCAGAGCACGGAAGAATGCAGATAGAATATAATAATAAAAGGGAAAATTCCTGGAATTTAAACCAGCATTTAAGCAGTGATCTGCCTGATGTGTCATTATTGAATTATATGGATGAAAAAACTGCACTGTTGCAGGCGGCCTGGCTTGCAGGCTATGGCAATTCAGGTGATTTCCATTCTATGGAACTGGGCAGCCAGCAGGCAAGGGAACTGATAAATCAGCTTGCTGGAATAAGAAAAAACAGGAGGCACAAGCTTGGCAGGGCATTTGAAAGCATTAATTACCTCTTCCAGATAAATACAAATTATGGTGCATTCAGGGAACTTCAAAGGCATAGATTTTTATCGATTATAAGGAGAGATTTAACAACAGCCTACGGCTACGATATTCCTGAAAATATTAAATCTATAGATAGCATAAAAATGGAATATATTTCCCTGATGGAGGATGCAAAAAGTATTTACAGCAAAATCAGTAAAGATTCCGGTGCAAGGATAGCACAGTATGCTGTGCCATATGCATATAGATATCCTGTTGCCTTCAATGTAAACCTCAATGAACTTGCATATTTTATCGAACTGAGGTCGAACCAGCAGGTGCATCCAGATTTAAGAAGAGTAGCAATTGGCATGTATTGCAAGGTCAGGAAGGTACATCCACTTCTTTCAGAATTGATAAAGTTCGTTGATACCGGTGATTATAAACTTGGCAGGCTACCATCAGAAATCAGGAAAGAAAAAAAGAAGAAAAGTATTAATGGAACGGATTAGAGTATTTATATGCGCATTTAAATTTTAATATTCTAATTATAGAAACATTTATATTGAAGAACATATTTATGAATCGATTGTTATGATGTCAGGTCAAACACCAATATTAATATTAAAGGAAGGTACAGAAAGGCAGCAGGGCAAGAGTGCCCAGAAGAACAACATTGAGGCAGCCAAGGGTATTGCAGATGCGGTCAGGACAACACTTGGGCCAAAAGGAATGGATAAAATGATGGTTGATTCCATTGGCGATATAATTATATCAAATGATGGCGCAACAATATTGAAAGAAATGGATGTCGACCACCCAACTGCAAAAATGATTGTTGAAGCATCAAAATCACAGGATACTGCTGTAGGCGATGGAACTACCACAGTTGTTGTGCTTGCCGGTGAGCTTTTAAAACAGGCAGAAGCACTCCTTGATCAGG
>JAVYST010000056.1:0-7633 GCA_038729085.1 Ferroplasma sp.
CTTTTGCCAATGAATATCTGAAGCAAAAACGGACAATTTCTTTTGCCATTCAGGAAAAGAACATGAATGCTTCAGTGAAACCAATGTTTGAAATTGCATCCAAAATACCCGACAAGAGTGAAATAAATGCAGATATGCCAGCCATTGTGCACCATCTGTAATTTTTCTTATTTCACGCCGGCCTCAAGGAATAATTTATGAAAAATGTATGACTTTTGCAGCATACAATATATTTTACAAATTTTTAACTGCACTGGCGAAAACCAGCGTTATTGATTATTCCCTTTCTGGATATATGGCCATCCATAATACTCTATAATGGTTGCGCCATTGATGGATGCAACGAATTTGTAAATTGCATATATCTATGTTTATTATGAATATTTATGTGATTTTACTTATAAATAGTTAATTTTTTGTCTAAATAATGCTATAAGCTAAAAATTTGAATTTTATTAATATATACAATATCACAAAATTTATTAGATTATTTTTACTATGGGATAATGCATTATATTGTAGTGACCGGGGGAGTTATTTCCGGTTTAGGAAAGGGGACAGTGACCTCCAGCCTTTCATATCTTTTAAAGAACAGTGGCTTTAAGGTAACAAATATTAAAATTGACCCATATTTAAATTTCGATGCAGGAACTATGAGCCCATATCAACATGGTGAGGTTTTTGTTTTAAGCGATGGCGGTGAAGTTGACCTTGATCTGGGCAATTATGAACGATTTTTGGATACCAATTTAACCTCCGCCAATAATATAACAACAGGCAAGATTTACAGTGAGGTCATAGAAAAGGAGAGGCATGGCGATTTTCTTGGAAGCACCGTGCAGATAATACCACACATAACAAATGAAATTAAGAACAGGATAAAGAAAGCTGCGGACGGTTATGATATAGCACTTATAGAGGTTGGCGGAACAGTTGGGGATATAGAATCCATGCCGTTTCTTGAGGCCCTCAGGCAGATGCGTGCAGATAAAAATGATAAGGTAATATTCGGGCATGTAACACTGGTTCCTGAGACAGGAAATGAACAGAAAACAAAACCAACACAGCACAGTGTCAAGGAATTGCGTGCAATTGGCATACAGCCTGACCTGTTGCTGTGCAGGTCTGTCAATCCATTAAATAAGGATGCCATAAAAAAAATAGCATTGTTCACTGATGTCCCAGAGAATGGCGTAATAAGCGTTTACAATGCCAAAAATGTGTATCTTGTCCCGGAAATGCTGAAGGATCAGGGTGTGCTTGGATATATACGCAATCTCTTTGATTTTGATGACCATGAGCTCAATTATACACTGGAAAAATTTACAGATAACATCATCCATCCAAAATACGTTGTAAGGGTAGGAATTATAGGCAAATATGTTGAGATGGAGGATGCTTATATCAGCCATAAGGAAGCTTTTTCACACGTTACAGGAAATACTGGAATAGGCGTAGAAATTAAATGGATTAATTCAGATAATTTAATGCATGGCACAGCTGAACTGGAAGACCTTGATGGAATACTCATACCAGGCGGCTTTGGCTATCGTGGTGTTGAGGGAATGATTATAGCAGCAAGGTATGCAAGGGAAAATAATGTTCCATACCTTGGCATATGCCTTGGCTTCCAGTCTTCAGTGATTGAAATATCCAGGAATATTTTGCACCTTGAGGATGCAAACAGCACAGAATTCAACCCGAAAACCAGTGCACCTGTTATAGAAATACTTCCAGAACAGAAAGGAATAAAGGATATGGGCGGAACCATGAGGCTTGGCTCAAAGAATGTGATTATAACTCCAGAAACAATTGCATACAGCATTTATAAAGAGGAAAAGATATCTGAAAGGCACCGGCATAGATTTGAAGTAAACCCAGATTATATAGAAAAACTGAAGGATGCAGGCGCAATATTTTCAGGAACAGATGAAGAGAAAATACGTATGGAAATACTTGAATTGCGTGGCCATGATAATTATATAGCTACACAGTATCATGCAGAATTTCAGTCCAGGCCACTTAACCCTTCAAGGGTACATTTATATTTCATTAAAAAATCACTGGAATATAGAAAGAGCAGAGGGAAGATATATGAAAGAAGTATTGAATGAACTTGTGAAAAAAATGAATGGAAAGATAGAAAGCGACCAGGCCTATGCCAAAAAGTTGCAGAATGTAAGCAAAAGCATTGAGATTATATTCGATGACAAGGACTCCTATTATTTTAAGGTTGAAAATGGAAAGATAACTGAACCGCAGGAAGGAAAGATAGATGCAGACATTACAGTAACAGTGTCTTCAGAAGTTTTCAACAAAATCCTTTCTAAGGAGATAAATGCAATGGATGCATATATGAAGCAGCAAATAAAGATAAAATCCTCTTTAATGGATAAATTATTATTGAGCGATTTATTGAAAGCATAAGGCCTGCTGTAAAATGATCCTTATATGGCATCAGTTTTACAATTTGCAATAGCTTTAGAAAACTGGATGAAGCAATCACCAGAATTTCGAAAAAGAATTATGCCAGGCTATTCACTTATTTCAATGGAAAAAATGCAGCGCTGCCTGAATATATATTAAGGGAAATAGGCAATGGTTAAGGCAGGAGTAAAAAAATGGATAAAAGAGCAGGAAAAATAGAATTAAGGGCATATAGAAGGCCGGCCTTCAATTGCAGATTGGCCGGTTTTAATTTCCATACAATGGAGGTTTCCAATGATAGACCATAAGCTGGATAAATATAACGAAATGCTGAGAAAAAAAGTGAATGATTGTTATGCAATAGCAACTGAGGCAAGGTCGCTTGGAAAGGATGTATCCACAGAGGTAGAAATACCGCTTGCCAATGATATGGCTGAAAGGGTTGAGGAATTAATACATATAAAAGGCATTGCAGGCGACATTAGAAAATTGAGCAAAACAATGTCCAGGGAAGAGGTGTCACTGCAGATTTCAAAACAGGTTGCAGACCTTTTAAAGGCAGACAGGCGTGAAGCACTTGATAAATCTGTAAGGGTTGGCCTTGCCATTCTGACTGAAGGCATACTTGTTGCACCACTTGAAGGCATAAAGGAGGTAAACATAGTAAGCAATGATGACGGAACTGAATATGCTGATATTGTTTATTCCGGTCCAATAAGAAGTGCTGGCGGCACTGCACAGGCACTCAGCGTTTTAATGGCCGATATAGTAAGGAGAAGCCTGAATATAGGAAGCTTCCATGCCACAGACGAAGAGGTAGAACGTTACATAGAGGAAATCCAGGCTTACAACAGGTCAAAGCACCTGCAATATTTTCCAACGCCGGATGAAATAAGGCTTGTAATAAAAAATTCACCTGTTATGATTGATGGCGAGGGAAGTGAAGAGGAGGAAATTTCCGGGCACCGTGACATGAAGAGAATACCGACAAACAGAATACGCGGTGGAATGTGCCTCGTACTGTGCGAGGGTTTGATACAGAAGGCAAGGAAGGTCCTGAAATACACAAGCATTATGAATCTGAGGGAATGGGATATTCTGGAAAGCCTTGGCAAAAAAAAGACAGAGGAGAAGGGCAGCAGTTCAGAGAAATATCTCAGGGATATCATAGCAGGAAGGCCTGTATTCGGTTATCCCAACAGGCCGGGCGGATTTCGCCTCAGGTATGGAAGGTCAAGGCTTTCCGGCCTTGCAGCAGCATCCATAAATCCCATATCAATGTATATACTCCAGCAGTTTATTGCAACAGGATCCCAGATAAAGGTAGAATTGCCAGGCAAGGCTGCAGCAATAACACCATGCGATACTATTGATGGCCCAACAGTTTTATTGAAAAATGGAGACCATATAAGGGTGCGCAGCATCGATCAGGCATTGAAAATTCAGGATGATATAAAGCTGATTACAGATCTGGGTGAAATTTTAATTGCCTATGGCGATTTCCTTGAGAATAATAAAAATCTGGCAACATCGCCATTTACCGTTGAATGGTGGGAATATTATATACCGGAAGGAATGGAAAAATTTAAGGAAAAGAAGCCAGACCAGTTTGAAGCCATTGAACTTTCAAGGAAATACAATATACCATTATATCCTGGCTATGATTATTACTGGCACGATATCAGCATAGATGAACTGAATCAGCTCATATCATATATAGAACATTCCAGCTTTATAGATAAAGCAATGCAGATCAGTGCTGAAGCCAGTAATATATTGATAAAACTTGGGCTGGAATTCAGGGCATCTGATGATAAATTGATACTTGATGAATATTATCCATTAATCGTATCCACAGGCTTTGAACTGCAAAATGGCATAATTTCAAAAATTGGAAACTTCAATGCTGTAGACCCTGTTGAGGCAGTTAACCAGCTCTCTGGCATAATTATAAAGCCAAGGGCACCAGTACGTGTCGGTGCAAGGCTTGGAAGGCCTGAAAAGGCAGGAGACAGAAAAATGAAGCCAAAGGTCCATGTTCTTTTTCCAATTCTTAACTTCGGCGACAATAGAAGGTCAATAATAAACGCTGCAAAGAGCAAAAGTGAATACACACTGGATTTAAATGCAAGGCAGTGCAAAAACTGCGGCAATGAAACGCCACTTGCAATTTGTGAGAAATGTGGTTCCGTAACATATGACCAGCATACTGTCAAAAAGATGAAAATTGACCTGGATGCAGCGCTGCAAAAAGCTCTTTCCCGATTGAATGTGAAGGATAATGAACTGAAAGAATTAAAGGGCGTAAAAAAATTGATGTCCAAAAATAGCATGGTTGAACCACTGGAAAAGGGGATTTTAAGGTCACTTCATAATGTTAGCATCAATAAGGATGGAACATGCCGTTATGATATGTCCGATATACCTATAACACACTTTAAAAAAAGTGAGCTGAACCTTTCCTCACAACAGCTGATTTCACTTGGTTATAAAGACCAGGAATTGAATGAAATCTATCCACAGGATATTATAATACCAGAGGATTCGGCTAAATACCTCATGAACGTTGCAAATTTTGTCGATGATATGCTTGTCAGGTATTATAACATGGAGCCATATTATTCATGCAATAGCATAAATGACCTCATTGGCCATATTGTAATTGGGCTTGCTCCACATACATCAGGTGGAATTGTTTCAAGAATAATTGGATTTTCAAAGGTGAGTGGCTGTTACGCCCATCCATTTTACCATGCAGCAAAGAGAAGAAACTGCGATGGCGATGAGGACAGCATTATGCTGCTACTGGAGGGATTGCTTGATTTCTCACATGATTTCCTTCCTTCTACAACAGGTGGCCTCATGGATGCACCACTGGTGCTTACAGTGCTCCTTGACCCAGAAGAGGTTGACAAGGAGGCACTCAACGTTGATACACTGTGGAAATACCCGCTGCAATTCTATAAGGAAACGGAAGAACACACGCCACCATCAAAGATAGAGAAGATGATGATGACAATGAAAACAAGAATGGAAGGCGGCGGCTATACCGATTCAGGCTTTTCATTTGATACTTCTGATCTCAATGAGGGGCCACTCATGTCAGCATATAAAACAATAAACACAATGCAGGAAAAGATTGAAAAACAGTTAGGGCTGGCTACAGAGCTCAGGTCAGTTGATGAAAATGATGTTGCTGCAAGAGTATTATCATCGCATTTCCTTCCAGATATGTTTGGAAATATGAGAAGTTTCTTTACACAGGAATTCAGGTGCACAAAATGCAATACCAAATACAGAAGAGTACCGCTTTCAGGAAAATGCCTGAAATGTGGCTCAAGCAATATAATACTTACAATACACTATGGAAGTGTGGTTAAGTACCTTAAGGAAACTGAAAAAGTTATGGATGAGTATAAACTTCCAGATTACCTTCAGTACCAGATAAGGAGGATTATTGATTCTATAACAGATACATTTGATATGGCTGTTCCAGAAAAAATTGAGGAAACCACACTGGAATCATTTAAATAAGCACAGGCAATATTCAATAATGATAGGATCATTATTTGTTACTGGGCCTGCAGGCACCGGGAAGTCGACATTTTGTGGTGCATATAAGGATTGGCTGATACAGAATGATTACAATGCAATAATTGTTAACCTTGACCCTGGGGCTGATTATCTTCCATATGAGCCAGATATTGATGTGCGTGAATTTATTTCGCTTGATGATGTCATGTCTACATATTCTCTTGGCCCAAATGGTGCACAGGTTGTTGCAGCCGACCTAATGCTTGACAATGCAGATAAAATAAAATCAAAACTGGGTTCCTATGATGATTATTATATTATTTTTGATACGCCGGGGCAGATAGAACTGTTCAGCTTCAGGCCTGGTAGCACCATGCTTGTTGAAGCACTTGCAGGAAAACAGGCAATGCTTGCATTTATATCTGATTCTGTTGTGTCACAGGAACCATCCGGCTTTGTATCAGAGAGCATGCTATTTGGCTCTGTGTATTCAAGATTTTACATACCAATGATCTTTGTGCTTAATAAAATAGACCTCATAGGAAGTGACAAGGTAAAACAGATAAGTGATTGGGAAGAAGATCCTGACCTGCTTTATGATGAATATATGAATGAAAAGACATCCACAGTAAAGGATTACTTCCTGAATATAATAAAATCATTAAAGGAATCTGATATAATAACTAAAATAAGGCCTGTTTCATCAAAGGACATGTTTGGATTTGAGGATATTTATACAGATATGTCTGATTTCTTCTCTGGTGGAGAGGATACCGATACAATGTACAGAGACGATTGATGGCATTATTAATATGCTAATCTGTAATATGATATTGAAAATATGAATGCAAGGGACATTGTTGATTATATAAAGCTAGAACATACGGTATTCGATCTTCCATTCATATATGCAGGTGTTGTAATAGCATCCAGAGGAACTTTTCTGCCGTTGAAATACCTTATAATCCTTGTTACGGCAGTAAGCGCACGTGCAACTGGAATGTCTATTAATAGAATTGCAGGTTTAAAATATGATAAAATAAACCCTAGGAAAAAGGACTGGGCACTTGTAACAGGAAAAATGAAATTGGTTGATGCATATATCCTCACCGCAGTACTTATGGCAGTATTCGAACTTTCAACCTATGCATTGAACAGGACTGTACTCATGCTTTCACCCATAGTTATTGCATTTTTCATTGTTGACCCGCTTTTAAAGCGCGTAACGGTATGGCGGCACCTTTTCATGGGATTCACCATTGGCCTTGGAGTTGCTGGAGGCTTCCTGGCTGTAACTCCAATATTTCCACCGCCCATTATATATATTGTTGTGATGATTTCAACATTCTGGATAGCAGGATTTGATATTATATATACAATACCGGATATAGAATATGACAGAAAAAACAATTTAAAGACATTGAATTCAAAATATGGTTTGAAAAAAGGAATGATTGTATCATATATATTTCATATACTTACAATAATTCTTTTTATATCCATTGCATTTATTGTAAAAAATATCTATTATGATATATTGCTGCTGCCAATTATAGCATTGATAATATACGAACATATAGAAGTGAATGAAAATGATATGAAATCCATAAGAGTCTCATTTTTTAATGCCAATTCCTTTATAGGCTTTATATTCCTAATAGGCATGGTAATA
>JAVYST010000057.1:0-7595 GCA_038729085.1 Ferroplasma sp.
CCATAATCTATTTTACTTTCCAGAACACTATCAAGATTCTCTGATGCACTTTTCCTTGTGATTTCATCAGCATTGAAGGTGCTGGCAAGTGGGTCAGAATGGGCTAAATTTATTAAGCCTATCATCAGTAATACTCCTTTATGTTATAAAACGTATCTCTCAGTGCAGGAATCTTGCCGGTTTCCTCTATTAGATGGTTTAATTCCTCTATGCTTCCAGAAGATTGCCTGTTTGTAGCACCAAAAACTTTTTCACTGAATGCTGTTCCAACAAGATCACTGCCACCGGACATCAATGCTACCTGTGCCAGCTCTTTTCCAAGCGCAACCCAGTAAACACTGATATTCCTTATTGACCTGCCAAGTATTGCCCTTGCAAGAGCATAGACACGTATATCTTTATCGCCGGAGGCTGCCATCCTTACCTTTCCCATCTTGTATAATGGAGTATTTTCAATACTGAATTTCAATGGTATAAAGGAAAGAAATCCCGGAACTTCATACTGGTTTTCCCTCAACCTCAACATATGGTCTATTATATCATCATAGCTTTCAACAGTGCCATATGTCATTGTTGAATTGCCCTTAACACCCATTCTGTGTATGATTTTAGCATCCTCAAGCCATTTCTCGCCTGATATCTTTTCTGGTGTTGTTATCTGTTTTCTTACGGCCTCGTTAAATATTTCTGCGCCACCGCCAGTATGTGCATCCATGCCTGCTGCACGGAATCTGGAAACCAGTTCAGGAATGGAATTATTTGTTGTCCTTGCTATAAAATCTATTTCAGGAATTGTGAATGTTTTCAATGTTATATCTGGCAGCACTTTTTTAATTTCCCTGAATATTTCTTCATAGTATTCTACAGCAAGATCAGGATTGAAGCCACCTACAACGTGTATTTCAGTAACATTTAATTCTCTGGCCTTCATTGCCTCCTTATGGACATCATCCAATGATAATTCGAAACCTTTCTCAGGATTGTATTTTTTTATCTTGTATGGCACATAATAAGCACATATTGGGCATGATGCAGTGCAATAATTAGAATAATTGATATTATAAGAAACTGCATATGAAACTCTATCACCGACATCAACTGCACTGAGCGAATTGCCAAGATCCATCAATGAATATAGATCCATGTCAAGAAGGGCCCTTGCATCATTTTTGTTTAATTCATTAGTTCTTATATAATTAAACCAGTAATCTGAATCATAAATCAAAGACATGTATAATTATGCTAATATATGATAAATATTTTATGAAATTAGCGATGATTATTATACTCTAAATATTTCATATTAAAAATTCTGATATTTATGCAATGCTGTTCATATTCCGGGAATTTTGAATTTGATATTGGCCATTTTTGAGATCTTCCAGAGTATTGCTGAATTTTCTGATATAACTGGAATATTATATTCATTATGGATTTTTTCCAGAACGTTATATGATGGCATTGCAGTGCATGCTATGTAGATAGCCGAGGAATTTTTAATATCAGCCCTATTTTTATCAAGCATCTTAAGTATTTCATCACTTTTAGTTCTTGATATGTCAAGGCCAAATATTTTATTAAGGCCGCCGCAGCCTGTTATATTAAATCCGGACCTTTCAAAGTAGCCCGATTCCTCAACCGTCCTTTCCATTATATAAGGCGTCCCTATCCAGATTGAATTTAATGAAAACTCATTTAGAAATTCTTTCGCAGCAAGTTCTGGAACAATTAATTTACTGCCTATCACACCTTTTATTATATCTATATTTTTGTGTGTCCCATATGTCCTTCCGTATACAACGAACATTGAGATTCTTTTCAGCAGGCGGTATGCAGATAAGAGCTGCCTTCGAAATGCTTCAGCATCCTCCGGCTCACATCCCTTTGCAGGAGGCATCCTTGTAGAATGGAAGCTCATGTTTTCAGGGGCCATTCTGTACATATCATATTCCAGTGCTGCATTGTTGGCCGGCACTATCATTCCAATTCTTATCACATACTATCATTTCATGGCCGGTTATAAACATTTAATAGTATTCAGTTAATAGTTATTTATGTTATATTACATAAATGATGACGATGTTAAGAATAATTTAGGATTTAAGGAATGCATTGGCGAACTTAAAGAAGCATTTATTTCAGAGGGGTCAGGGGAATCTGCATCGGAAGCAAGAAATAGAATCAATAGCAATAATATGGTTTTCGCCACCATGCCAGCATACTATGGAAAACGAAAACTTGCTGGCCTCAAAACATACATATATGGCAAAAATGGCTTTCGTTTTGTGGTCATTGCCTTCAATACAGACAATCCTGAACAGCTTTTTATCATTGATGCAAATGTGCTAGGGCAGATCAGGACAGGTGCATTGAGCGCCTTGGTTACCTCGCAATTTGTTAAAAAAGAGAGCATAAATTACACATTAATTGGTTCTGGCTTTCAGGCAGAAACGCAGCTGAAGGCCATGTCTGAAATTTATAAAATGAAACATGCATGGGTTTATTCAAGAAATTTTTCCCATGCAGAGAAGTTTGCCTCAAACTTTGGCTTTGGCGTAACACCGGTGAATGATCTTGCAGTATTGAAAAAATCAGATGTAATTTCCAGTGTTACAGATACTGTAAAACCTATATTCAATCAGGAAATGCTGCCAGAAAAATACCATATTAACCTTGTTGGCTCGAATGTACTTACATCAAGGGAAGCTGCTGCTGACGTAATTGATGGCTCGGATATTATAATAGACGAGAACAGGGAACAATCGTATAAGGAATCATCGGAAGTATCGAATCTCAAGGATAAATCAAAACTTATTGGCCTTAAAACTTTATTCGAAAACCCAGAAAAATATGAGGCAAACAGAAGCATTTTTAAATGCCTTGGCATAGGGCTGGAAGATCTGGCAGCTGCTTATATAGTACTTAAGAATATGTCGCTTGTATAATTTTAAAATACCTTTATTCTATATGTATTGATGTTTCTGTATCCATATGCACTGGGAATTGTTCTTGGGCTATCACTTGCTGCACCGCCTGGATCAGTAAACGCAGTCATTGCAAATGAGTCATTAAAATCAAAATGGCATGGTTCAAGCATTGGCTTTGGTGCTATGACAGCAGATTTAACGTTTTTTGCTATAGTATACTTTACCCATGGATATCTTAATGGCAATATATTAAAAATAATCTATATGGCTGGTGGGCTTATCATGCTTTATATAGGCTTTTCTGTTTTAAAATCAAAAATGCCATCAAAATCCAGAAAGGGGAATTATTTTGTTGGCCTTTCTATGGGAATAACAAATCCATTCCAGATATTATGGTGGTTTACTGTTGGTTTCTTCCTGCTGAAAGAATTGAGCATATTTTCCATCACCGGGCTTTACTCAGGGATTTTAATCTGGGTTTTTGGTTTCCCATTTATTGTTAACAGATATGGCATGAAATATGAAAAAATTATAAAAATAGTTTCAGCGGCAATTATCTTTGGCTTTGCAATTTACATTCTTTACTATGGAATTATGATGATTATAAAATAATTTTTGGAACAATTATCTATTCTCTTACAGTCCTGTTTCCATATATAGAATATTTTCCAGAAAGCACGAGGTTAATAGAGAATATAAGTGCAATATGTTCCTGTTCATGGACCTTTTCCTCCAGCGACTCCGGGGTGTCATTATCCTCTACTGCAACTATTCTCTGCTCTATTATTGGGCCATTGTCAACTTTTACTGTGGCAAAATGGACAGTGCAGCCAGAAAATCTTGCACCTGAATTGATTACAGCTTCGTGGACTTTTTTTCCATAGAAGCCCTTTCCGCCAAAAGCAGGAAGAAGTGATGGATGCAGATTTATTATCTTAAACGGGAATCTATCTATTATATAATCAGGAAGTATCTTCATATAGCCGTCCAGCACTATCAGGTCAGGTTCCTCTGCTGATAGCAGTGCCATTATTATGCTATTATAATCTTTATCATTTTTGTCCACAAGCACAGACTTAATATTATTTGCCTTTGCCCTTTCAATGGCATTTGCGCGTTTATTATTGCATATTAGCTGAGTAATCTGGGCACCATATATTTCACCATTATCTATTGAATCTATTATGGCCTGAAAGTTTGTTCCATTTCCTGATGCCATTACCACAATTTTTTTCATTATAATATATTGCTTTATATTTTAAAAACAATATGATAAGATTTACCATGATGAAATATTCATTAAATCTAACATAATTAGTTAAATAACTTCATGTACACTATCTTGCCAAGTATACAAAAGTTTTACATGAAAAGTTTTTAATATTGATTTTGTATTAATAATGATAATGAGCTTTCAGATCTTTCAGATTAACGAGACATATTCAATTTTATATGATTCAAAGTTGGATGGCGTTGACCTCCGAAAATTAATTTTGAATGACGAACTTAAGATAGATATCAATATACCAGAAAAGCCTGCAGGCCAGTCACTGAATGTAATTTTCAATCCGTCATTAATAACTGCTAAAATAAAGAATGGCCTAATAAATATTAACAATATAAACTATGGCAATAGTTACAATGGAGTAATCCAGTTTATTTTTCGTAATTCAAATACCCAGGAAGCATTACAGGATAATTTTAACGAATTCCTTAGATACACAATGGTTTTACAGGGAATTAAAAATGTTCTGCATTATGAAATGCATCTGTCAGGGCTTATAAACAGAAAATATAATAAATTTGATAATTCTAACATAGAATCAATTAAAACAATAAACCATCCCCAAAATTTTGGTTTTAAGATTTTCAATGAAGGTACAGATAAAAATCTTTTAAATGGGCAAATAAGAATTATCAATGTTGAACCATATGTGGCTGATACCGGCAAAACACAGATAGATTTTCTGTACAGGGTAAGCGAGCAATTAACAAAGTCGTTTTTTTCCAAAACTATGGAAGATTTAAGATATATTATAAATAATTATACGGGTGATAAATAAATGTTTTCGAATAGTTTTGATTTTACAGTTAATAATAATGATTTAACAGAGCAAAATTTTGCTACAGTGAACCAGAATTTTGAAATAAACATTTGCGACGAAGCAGGCAAGATTCTTAACATTGTTGAACAACAGGAGATAATGGATTTTGTCTACTACACATACATTAAAGATTCTGAATTGAATAGATGCAATGTTAAGTTATTTCATGAAAATGAGGGCAATTCATCAGAAATATATCTGGAATATTTTATAAACCGGCCAATGAAGAAATTAAGCGTGATTAATTATATTTCAGAATTACAGTATGGCTATACCAAATACAAATCAATTCCCGGCATTGTTTCAGAACTGCATATAACAGTGGAATATGATGAAGCCTGAAGAATTTTTAGACCTGGCAAAAAATATTGTAAACGCAAACAGTAACCAGGCCCAAATCAGAACATCTATTAGTAGAATATATTACTCTGTATTTCTTGAATCCAGGGAATTGTTTATCTCTATGGGAGCGAAATTTTCCAAGTCAGCGAATGTACACAAGGAAGTTGAGGACTTGATAAAAAACTCAGGTTGCAATGGGAATGATGCCTATAAAGAGTCGAACCTGCTCTTTAACCTGAGAAAAATGAGGAATGAAGCGGATTATGATCTTCCAGATAAATTCTCTTTTTCCGATGTCGAGGATGCCCTGAAATACTCAGGTGAAATCCTGAATTATCTGCATTCAGGTAAATTCAAAAAAATACCTTAATTGAGAGAGTTCAGGAATCTATATAGCATGGATAATGTATATAAGCTTTTATTACAGCAATTAATAATTCTTACATTCGACTGGCTGAAATATTATTGCATGAATAGGATAATCCCATTATGATAATGGAAAACAGGATGTCTCTGCTACAACTTTACAGGTATAGCTAAAAAAGAATTTCAGGTATAATCACCGTTTCCCTGCGCAATTGCCCCATCACTTTGTTGCTATGGAATTCATGAAATAAGTGCTTTCAAAATTTTTATCTCTGAAACTCAAATTCGAACATAACAGGTCTGGCTATAGATAAAAATCATGCGGGAAAGATTGCCACATATCTCTTAGTATATAAATAATGGAAATAAGGAAGAAAATTGCCATAGCATAGTGTAGCTGGGACAGTGATGAAGCCATTTACCTATTCAGATGTGAAGCAGTTATTAACAGTTGGAGGAAAGCCAGTAAGCGAATATGCATTGAATGACATGATTAATATTGGAATAAAGGATTTTGCAATAATTATTGGAAGCATAGGCGGGGAAGAAGTAAAAAAGTATTATGGAAATGGCGAGAAATGGAATACCGAGAAATAAGAATAAGTTTCAAGAATACCTTGAAAATAATGGAATAAAACACATATTGGGAAGAGTAGGCCATCCACAGCAATTGTAAAGTTAGAAATGCTGAACTATACAATAAAGAGATTGTTTACTGTTATAATTATGAGAGGGGGCCCATGTAATTGCCAATATATAATAGGCCTGTTGTAACGCAATCAATGGTATATGAAGAGAAGGGAGGGAAGCTATATGAAAAAGAATAGAGTTATCTGGGAACTGATAGCAGGATATCATAATTAATAAAATAAAATTTCTTTTGCATTTTTACATTTGCTTCTTTTGCATTTTTACATTTGCCTTTATTTTAATAATCTATATATTGGTGAAAGCAATATTTAAATTATGATATATTCCAATTATTTAGATAGCATTGAAAGTAAAATTAATAATGGTGAAATGCTGGATGAAAACGATATAGTAACATTATATGATTCTGCAAGTTTAAAGGACATTGGAAAACTTTCAAGAAAAATAACAGACAGAATATCTGGAAATAGGGTATCGTTTGTTTCTAACTTAATTCTTAATTACACAAACATATGCAATATAAGATGCCATTTCTGTGCATTTTACAGGACACAGAATGATAATGATGCATACACATTATCAATAGATGATGTGATAAACGAGATAAAGAAATATTATGAGCCATATGGAATCAAACAGTTATTGATACAGGGAGGTGTCAATTCCTTTTTAAGCATTGATTATTATATGGATTTATTCAGCAGGATAAGGGATGAATTTCCAGGGCTTGGGATACATGGATTATCCACATCAGAACTTAATTTCATATCGCTCAAGGCACACATGCCAATGAGAGAACTGCTCATAAAATTGAGGGAACATGGCCTGGAAACCATACCGGGTGCAGGTGGCGAAATACTTGATGGAAGCGTAAGAAAGAAAATGGGAAGGCCTGAAGCAAGCGGTAGGCAGTGGCTTGAAATAATGGAAGAGGCACACAAGCTTGGAATACATACATCGGCAACAATGATGTTTGGGCATCTTGAAACTTCCATGGATAAAGCACACCACCTATTATCAATACTGGAACTCCAGAAAAAATATCATGGATTTCTATCATTTACACCGTGGAATTTTGAGCCAGGCAATACAGAACTTGCCAGGGAAGGCTATAAATACAGAACCGGCGGAATAGCAGTACTGAAAAACATAGCCATAGCAAGGATAGCATTTAATAATGAATTGCCTGTAATACAGAGCTCAT
>JAVYST010000058.1:0-6956 GCA_038729085.1 Ferroplasma sp.
GCAGGCGATGATATTATTAATAATAATACAAAAGTTGTAATTAAAACTAAAATGGCATATATTCCCTCAAAAAAATCTCTATATTTTATGCCATGAAATTTTGATATTCTGGTCGGCATATTGATTTCAGGCATCAATAAAAATATGGTATTGTATGTACTTTTCAAATTCTTAAGGGTTTCAATTTCCTGATGTGGAATAAAAATCATAGAATTTATACGATCACCAATCATCATTGGTGGGCACTTACCAGGCTTTATAGCTCTGTCAAGTTTTGAAGATCGCCATGCATAGCTGTATTTCATGGTATTTTTAATCGCAAAAAATAATTTATTCTGCGGATATTTTTTTAAAATTAATAGAAATAATGCAATAGCAATTATAAGAGAAATAATAAGCTGGGGATAGATATAGTAGAAATTAGAAAGATTAAAAACCATTTTTTGCGTATTTGGCAATGTTGATTCAATAATTGTTTGCATATTTTTATATTAATTGTAAACATGTATAATATACTTTATCTTATAATTTCTAAGATTTTTTACTGACCTGTAAAGAATTGCTATTAGGCTCTTCTATTTTAATCAATATTTTGCTTTTTGTATAAATTAGATAAGCTTCCATTCTAATTTCATAATAGGAATTATACATACACCAGGTTCAATAAATGCCGTTTAGAAAGGCTGCAAATAAAAAATATAATGTAATAATGTTCGGTTCAAATATTCTTAATAAGATAAATAAGATAGAGTTGCCATTTATAAAAGGATAAATGTTTTTGAGATAAGTATATATAAATGTATATACTTTGGGTATATGAATTCACAAAATAAAAAGAGATTGTATGTAATATTTACAATAGCGATAGTTGCTTTGCTCCCAACAGCTGTGTTTGCGTCCGTTATTATCAATGACGTGTATCCTGTCAGTTCAAATGCGAAGGCCCCCACTGTATATCTTATGGATGGTCCAAATTATAAAACTGCAAACAGTTATGGTTTAGTTTATGCCAAGAACACAACTGCAAGTGGTTTAACATTCATTGCAGCAGGCACAACCATAGACATAAATTCTACATCGGGCACAAGCGATGAATATCTTTTGAATGTTCTTGAGATTAAGAATAGTAATTCTTCTGCTGCTACAGTATACTTAAATGGATCGTTGCCAACTGGAATTACGATGTATGTTAATTCAGCACCAATGACTGCAACATCTCATTCTTCTACGACAACATATAGCGGTTTGGGAACATCATATACTCCAGGAAATCCCATATCTGTAGCAAAATCAGGCACTGAATATATTTCATTTGCGGTTGCATCAACAACTGCAGCTACGGGTACAATAGCCATGAATTATTAATTTTATTTTCTTTATTTTTAAAATACAGCATCATAAAGAGAGGGTAATAGAATATGGCGAAAAAATACCTGATAATTTTTACATTTTTTTTAACGTTAATTTTTATTTCAACCTCGTCTTTTGCATCTGTTATTATTAATAATAATTATCCTGTAAACACCTCGCCTGTTCAATCACCAGTAGAATTCAATAATTCAACAAATCTCCAAAATCTTTTCAGTACAGAAGACTTCAACAATAATACATCTGCAATAAGCAATATAACATCTGTTTGGCCAGATACATCATATTCTGATAGCGATTACTCCGTTGTGGCGAATACTTTTGGCAGTGCATTGGTTTACAATCACACATCTTCATTATATTATCCAATAGGAAGTCCGTATAATGATTTTAACTATTCTGGCCCTATTACAGGCATAGCAGGTGCATCAGATTATGACTCTACAGGCAATCCAATTTTTATTGAATTAAGTTATCAGGGGCATATATTCTATTATTATGATAATACATGGGGTGTATTTAATGTTATATTGCCTGGAAATGGGTGGGTATCATTAACAGCAAATGCCTATGGCGAATCAATATGCGGATACAGTACTTATTTCATTGCCACAAATATAAATGGCACCGCCTACGCCTGGGATAGTGATACAGGGTATTATTATATATGGAATGAAATTCCATCACAATATCCCATAATAAGCACAGTTGCAGGCGCTCTTGAAACTTCGAATAGTTGTGATTGCCTTTATGGCTTATCATATTCAGGAAATGTTATGTTATTAACATCTTCTGGTTGGCAACCATACGGCAATGTATCTACCCATGATGATGTAAGCATATCAATAAGTTTTTGTGGTTATTATTGCCAGTACCTTTATGTCCTCAGTGAGGATAATAATACCAGTTTATCTGTAAGTAATAATGCTGTTAGTGGGTCTACAAGCAATACATTTACTCAAAGTTCCGGCAATATTGATCATTCAGGGACAAACGAGGCTTTATCTATATGGTATAATAGTTCATCATGCACTAATTCATTTTATGCCTATCAGACCAATGGAACTGCCCTGGTTTATAATAGTACATCTTCTTCAGCTGACATAACAAGCTTTGACTGGTCAGTAATGGGAACACATATTTTAACACAAACATATACATATAGCAAGATATTATATTTAGATGATGATACTGCGAATACATATTATGCATTGCTTGATTATTCACACAGCATAAATATATCTAACATAAATAGTATATCAGTTTATTTTAACAACTCAGAGCCAGTTAAGGAGTTTTCATATTATAATAGCATTATAAATAGTACATTAAATGGAGTAAAAATAAGTGAATCCGTGCCTGTATTGGTTAATATGTCAATTTTGCCAAATAATGCCCACAATACAACAATTTATTTTAAATTAGTATATTATAACGCAAATAAAAGCATATATTTATTTTATGATTATAAAATTAATATAATAAATAAATTTAGCTGGTGGAGTTGAAATAGAACAACTTTTTTTATCGTAGAATTTTTCTGTTTTGATTACATGTAACTCACACAAATTTCTAATTATTACATTTTCAGCATAGACAATATATACCACAGCACTTTACGATTTATGCATGAGGCCAATATGCAATTAATTTATTTCTTTTATGCCCTAAAATAATAATCACTTTTAAACCAATATGAGTTTTTAATTTGTATTTGCCCAATTTTAGGTAACGAATATCATTTGCTTTAAAGGTATAAAAATTTAAATAAAAATATAGAAAAATTATTACTGGTATAATCCCATGTCCTCAGTTTTCTTCTTTTCGCTTATGTCCCTTCCCATTGTCATTGCGAGGTCATTATAGAACTTTATAACATTCTTGTCTATTGATGGCCTTATTGTTTTCATGGCCTTGAAGAAATCTTCCTGCACTATCTCTGTTGCATCTGGGTTGCTTCTATATGCCATCATGCCTGCTTCCCTGCAAAGGTTTTCCAGGTCAGCCCCAACATAGCCATCAGTTTTTCTTGCTATATCTTTGAGGTCAACATCTGAAGATAATGGCATTTTCTTTGTATGCACTTCAAGGATTTTTAATCTGCCATCCTCATCAGGCGGAGGTATGTACATTATCTTATCAAACCTTCCAGCCCTCAGAAGTGCCGGGTCAATAATATCCGGGCGGTTTGTTGCAGCTATTACAACAACGCCGTTCAGTACCTCTATTCCATCCATTGATGTCAATAACTGATTTACAATTCTTTCTGTAACTCCAGAATCCATTGAAGCGCCTCTTCTTGGTGCTATTGAATCAATTTCATCCATGAATATTATTGCAGGTGAAACCTGTTTTGCTTTCTTGAATATTTCCCTGACAGCCTTTTCGCTCTCGCCTACCCATTTTGAGAGTACTTCAGGGCCTTTAACTGAAATAAAATTCGCATTGCTTTCATTTGCAACAGCCTTTGCAAGAAGTGTTTTTCCTGTTCCTGGAGGACCATAAAGCAGAAAGCCTTTTGGAGCACGAATTCCAAGCCTCGTAAATACATCAGGTTTCAATAATGGGAGCTCAACTGCCTCCCTGAGTTCGGATTTGACATTTTCCAGTCCACCTATATCGTTCCATTTCACTGTAGGCACCTCAACGGTAACCTCCCTCAAGCTGCTTGGTTCTATTGATTTTAGTGCTTCCGTGAAGTCATCTTCAGTTACAATCATCTTTTCCAGTACCTCGGTTGGTATAGGCTTATCCAGATCAATTTCAGGAAGGTAGCGCCTCAGTGCGTTCATGGCAGCCTCCCTTGTCAGGGCAGCCAGGTCAGCGCCAACAAAGCCATATGTGATATCAGCTATTCTGCTGAAGAATTCATTTTCCTGCTCATCGGTCATGCCAAGCGGCATTCCCCTTGTATGAATTGCAAGAATCTCCATTCTTCCCTTTTTATCTGGAACTCCGATAACAATCTCCCTGTCAAATCTTCCAGGCCTCCTCAATGCCGGATCAACTGCGTCAAGCCTGTTTGTTGCGCCTATAACTATAACATGGCCGCGATCCTTTAAACCATCCATTAATGTTAAGAGCTGTGCAACAACCCTTCTCTCAACTTCACCCTGGACCTCTTCCCTTTTCGGCGCTATGGAATCAATTTCATCTATAAATATTATTGATGGTTCTGATTCATCAGCCTTCTGGAATATTTCCCTTAATTTCTGCTCACTCTGGCCGTAATATTTGCTCATTATTTCTGGTCCATTAATTGCAAAGAAATTGGCACCACTCTCATTTGCAACAGCCTTTGCTATGAGCGTTTTTCCTGTTCCTGGAGGGCCATTTAAAAGTACACCCTTTGGAGGTGTTATTCCCAGCCTTTCAAATAGCTCAGGATGCTTTAATGGCAATTCTATTATTTCCCTTATCCTGCCAAGCTGATCTGAAAGGCCGCCGATATCTTCATAGCTTACCTTGGACACTTCCTCAAGAACCTCTGAAGCGGGGTCTTCCCGTATCTCAACATGTGTATCCTCTACAACTTCCACAGGTATTTTGCTTGGAATTGTTTTTATAACCTTGAAGAGAAGCCCCGTATGGCCTGCAAGTGTTAAGCCCGGAACACTTATGCTATCCTGTTCTATCAGAGGGCGCCTTATCAGGGCTTTCTGGACAAAGTCGTCAATGCCCTCGCCAAACCTTAATTTCTGGTCCTTCCTGATAATCGGTGCCAGAACCACTTTTTTTGCCTCCTCTGCTTCTACCTTCCTCACTGTAACCTTGTCGCCAATTGATGCACCGCAATTGTTCCTCATCACGCTGTCAATTCGAACAATACCCTTATTTTCATCCTCTGGCCTCGAGCGGAATACACGGCCAACTGTTGATCTGATTTTTTCTATTGAAACAACATCACCGATTTCTACATCAAGGTCCATTCTTGAAATTTCATCAAGCCTGACTCTTGCCATACCGGGATCAGTTGCATTGGCTTCTGCAATCCTTAAGGTAATGCCATCATTTATTTTCATAATCCTATATTTACAAGATAGTATTTTAAAATATTGATATTGCAATTATTTTTAAGGCTATTTTAAAATTAAGGATTCTTATTGCAAAAAATTTTTTATTGCATTTTTTCATTATTCTATAAGTATTACCAAGTTGCATTTATATGCGAATGAAATAACATCTTTCATTCTATAATTGATAATTTAACAGTTTGCATTTCCATTCTGGTTATTCAATACATTATGATATAGAAAATCCATTTATGCTATATACAATTATTGAGCCATTGCTTTTAATAATGTACAATTTCTATCCGTATATTCAATACAATTATCATCAATCAAAACGGCAATGTTATGAACATAAATGCACGGTATTACTGTTAATAATATTCCATTAGATAATTGCTTTATTTTATGAGATAATTATTATGCATGGAAATTACAAAGAGAAGTTATTCCTCTTCAGCAAATTTAGGCCCTGGCTATGATATATTATCGCTCAGCCACAGTGCATTTTATGATTCAGTCAGGATTGAGGCAAATAATAAAAATGGAAATATAAAAATTATTTCAGCAAATACGCCTGAAGATCCGAATATGAATACAGCTGGGCTGAGTGTGAAAAAAATTATGCAGGACAGAGGCATAAATGATGGTTTAAATATTTACATTGATAAAGGCATTCCCATTGGCCTTGGATTGGGAAGCAGCGGAGCATCATCATCCGCTGCAGTGAAAGCTTTCGATGAACTGTTTGATTTAAAACTTTCAAAAGACGAAATGGTTTATTATTCTATGCAGGGAGAGATAGCAGCATGTGGATCAGCCCATCCCGATAATGTTTCATCCGGCATTTATGGCGGCATGACACTTATTTCATCAAATAACCCGGTGAAAGTTAAAAAAATAAAGGTGAATTATAACCTTAAACTTTTGCTTGTTATTCCGGAACTGGACCTTAAAAATAAAACAGAATATGCAAGGTCACTTGTTCCAAAGAATATAGATATGGCAAGCCATGTAAAGCATATGTCATATATATCAACAATGATCTACGGAATTATGTCCGGTGATCGTGAATCTATAAGGCTTGGCATGAACGATGATATAGTTGAAACATCCAGGTCGCCATTATTCCCATATTATAAACATGTCAAGGATAAAGCCATTGAAAACAATGCAATTTCAGCATGTGTTAGCGGTGCAGGGCCAACCATGCTTATTTTGATTGATGAATATACGAAAAAGAATGATTTATTGGCAGGTGTAAAAAATATTATGAATTCTTTTGGAATGGTATTTCGAATTATTGAGACTGATATTATGGAGGAGTACAATGATTAAAGATAATATTAAAGATATTTATGCAGCGCCACTTACCTTTCCCATTTACCAGACAAGTTCATATATCGTGCCCCAGGGCATTAAATATAGATATACAAGGGAATATAACCCCACTGTTGAAAACCTTGCAATGAAGATTAAAAAAATTGAGAATGCAGAAGCTTCAAATGTTTTTTCCTCGGGCATGGGCGCAATAACAACTGCATTGCTTTCACTTGTTAACCCAGGCGATAGGATACT
>JAVYST010000059.1:0-6791 GCA_038729085.1 Ferroplasma sp.
TTAATAAAAGGTTTCCAGATAATGAGATGTACGTAAGAATTGAAAATAACCTCAAAGATGATGATGTAGTCCTTGTCGGAAGCACCGATAATGATTCCGATATAATTGAATACCTTCTCCTGCTTGATGCTATCAGGGAAGAAAATCCCAGAAGCATTACAGCTGTAATACCCTTTTTTGGCTATGCCAGGCAGCATATGAGGTACAATAATGGGGAACCGGTATCATCAAAAATTTTCACAAAAGCCATAAACCAGTATGCTGACGAAATATTGACAGTGGAACTTCATGATGAACAGACTATAACATATTCAGACGTGCCATTTACAAATTTAAAAATAAAGGAGCCAGTTTACAGTTATTTCCGCAATAAACAGATAGATTTTATCATGTCACCGGATGATGGCGGTTATGATAGGGCAAAAAATATGGGAGAAAACCTCAATATACCGTCTTATTTCATAGACAAGAAAAGAATTGATGCCACAACAGTAAAGATGGAACTTCCTGATGAGGATTACCATGAAAAAAACATACTTCTCATGGATGATATTATTTCCACTGGCGGCACAATGATTAAAGCATCTAAACTTCTGAGAAAAAAAGGTGCAGGCAAAATATATGCATGTGCAATCCACGGAGTTTTCGCCAATAACAGCAATGAAAAACTGGAGCATTACGTTGATGAAATCACTGTTACAGATACTATAGAAACAAAATACTCAAATATAACCGTTGCAGATGAAATTGCCCGGGCAATGAAAAATAAAATCAGAATATGAAAAAAGGGCTCAGAATACTTGGCATAGATGATGGCCCATTTAAAAAAGGAGTGGACAGAAGCACCGTTCTTGTCGGTGTTTTGATAAAATTTAATTCTTATATAGAAGGTATAAGCATTGATAAAGTTCAGGTTGATGGAAATGATTCAGGCGAAAGAATTGTATCACTTGCTTCCGGAAGGTTTCGCAGTGAAATTAATTTTATAATGACCGATGGAATTACATTTGGCGGCTTCAATATTATGGATATTGAATATGTTTATGAAAGAACTGGCATACCTGTTATCTCAGTAGCCAGAAGAAGGCCAGATATTGGAGCTATGGTTATGGCGCTTAAAAAACATTTTGATGATTATGAAGCCAGAATAAGCATAATTAATAAAAGCAATGCAACTGAAATATCTTCTGGCGGAAAAAATATTTATATAAATTACCATGGCATAAGTTTAGAGGAAGCAAAAACTGTGGTGAAGAATTCCACTGTTATGGGAAACATGCCTGAGCCAGTAAGAATAGCGCACATAATAGCTAGTGCAATAATAAATGGAGAAAGTTATGGCAGGCCATAAATAAATTAAAAAAAATTGAAGAATTATAAAATTATAAAATTATTTTCCGCCCTGTGTTACTTTTATATTGTTCATTTCACCAAGTTCGCCAGATGATTTTTCCAGTGAACCTTTTGTTTCCGGTATGAAGATGAATGTTACTATTGCAGCAGCTATTGCAAGGCCTGCAAGATAGTAGAATGCAACTGATTCACCCACTAAAAGAAACAGTGCTGGAAATACAAATGACGAAAGTGATGCACCGGTCCTTCCAGCAGCTACCGTATATGACTGAATCTGCGACCTTATTTTTGTTGGTGCAAGCTCCACGCCATACATGCCTGAGGCGGTTATTGATCCTGGCCCGGCCTGGTTAAAGAAGTGCATGCCAATGCCATAAACCAGCATGCCTGCTATGGGAATTGCAATAACTATGCCAATATGGCTTATGTAATCGAATATGAGCAGGAATGAGCCCATGCCGATAAAGCCAATTACCTGAAGGGATTTCCTTCCCTTTGTATCAATAAGTGCAAGCATTACAATTCCGCCAATAATGGTGAATACTTCCATAAGATATGTCCATGCATCAGGTGATAAGCCCATCTTTGATGCTATCAGTGTTGGCCCAAATAATATTCCTGCGTATGCAACCTGGTCGTAGAAGAACCATAAAACCATTGCAGCTATGTACTCTCTTTTATATTTGTGGAAATAATATTTGAAATTGTGCTTATCCTCTATATCGCCCTCTATTCTCACTTCTCTATGTGCAACATATTTTACCTCATTCTCGAAACTTTTTTTATCACCGGAAATTCTTGCTATAAATCTTGGGGTTTCTGGCATTTTCCTTCTGAGGTATACAACTGCCAGTGCAGGTATTGCACCAACAGCAAGCACAACTCTCCAGAGAATTGCATCAGATACTCCCATTATTGGGCCGAAAACCATATAGGTGAAAGCAGCAAGTATGGCCCCAAAGCCCCACATCATTCCAAAGCCAAAGCCAATAGTTTTTCCCCTGTCCTTTGCATTTGAGTGTTCTCCCATTATCATTGGCGACATCACGTAATCAGCCCCAACACCGATGCCAAGTGCAAGCCTTATTATTATTAAAAGCCAGACATTTACTGCAAATATCTGCATAAGAGCGGCAACGCCAAGAATTAAAACATCAATGCCATAGAATTTCTTCCTTCCACGCCTTGCAAGCTCTCCAAAAATTAATGCGCCAACTGCGGCCCCGATCAATGCCGATCCAGCTATAAGGCTGGTATATAGAACATAGCCAGGCGTTGACTTTGTGATTCCATAAGATGTGAGTATAATCATGAGAACTATGCCCACTGATGAAAGGTCATAACCATCAGTAAAAACACCCATGCCGGTAGTCAGTATTGACCGGGCATGAAACCATCCGAACTTCTGCTTATCCAGATCTTCAAATATATCTGCCATTTTCTTCATATTCATATTTTTAAATAATATATATAGTTAATCACAATAATATATATATGTATATTTATTATATATAGTCAGTATTGCAGATTATAAGCTCAGGCCACAATGTGCTCTGGTCATGCTGAAGCTAAAAATATCATAATTTATGCATAATTGCAATATATATTCATAATAAAAAATGCTAAAATTTTACCTCTATATTTATTTCCTAAAGCTTGATGGTTCCACCAGGATAAAGGACATTGCTGTTTTTAGAAATGAGTTTTTTTGCCTCTATTTCAGACTCAGCAGTAAGGTGAAGCGGTATAAGCTTTGAAGCATGGCTTTCGTTGAAAACTCTCATGGTTGAACTGCAGTATGAATGCTTCCAGAATGCAGCTTCTTCTTTCATTGCATCAGTGTAAGTCATCTCATGGAGCAGAATATCTACATCCTGGGCACCTCTGGCAACGTTTTCGCTATATGCTGTATCACCGCTGTAGAAAATAGTTTTTCCACCATATTCTACCCGATAGCCATTATCCGGAATTACATGGTTGGCCCTGAAAGGTGTTATGGATTCATATGGCTTATCCTCTATAAATTCAAATTCCGCCTCGAATTGTGGAGGCGTCCTTAAAAGGCCCATCAACTTTTCTGTGGTTTCCTTTATTCCCTGCGGCCCGAGCACTGTTAATTTCCTGGCTGGCTTATTTTTCGCCCTGTACCATAAAAGTTCAGGCAGGCCGGCAAAATGGTCAAGGTGCATATGCGTTATGGCTACTGTTTCCAATTTTCCTGGATCTATATTCAAATCCAGTAAGGATTCCAGCGTATGTGGCCCAAAATCAAATACAATTTTATCATCCAGTATAAAGGAAACATTTCTTTCTCCTTTTATGATATGTGAACTCCATTTTCCAAGGAATTTTATATTCATTCTGTCAGCTCCTCAAGTGTTTTGTCCTTTGTTTCAGGCGCAAGGAATACTGTCAGAAGCAACCCGATTAATCCTGCAATGCCGAAGAAAATCAGGCCTGCACCAAGGCCGTAAAGTGCTACTATTGTTGGAAATGTGGTTAAACCTAATATTGCACCTATTCTGCTGACTGAAGTCCCCCATCCCTGGCCTGTGGCCCTTATGCTTGTGGGAAACAGCTCCTGCCCATAAACAAAGTCTGTACTGCCCATGCCCCATGATTGCGTAAGCTCAAACATTGTGTACATTGCTATTATAACTATGCCTGCTGTGCCAACTGCAAATGCATCTTTTGGAACACGGAAAGCCACTATTGCAAGAACAGTGAGCGATACAAACATTCCAGCAAATCCCAGTGTTGTCACTGCCTTTCTGCCCCATCTGTCAATCGTAAACAGGCACAGTATTGAACCCATTATAGCTACTGATGAGAATATTGCTGAGCCCAGTATAGAAAGGCTGTGGCTTAACCCCAGAAGGATCAGTATGGTTGGTGTGAATAATCCTATTCCATAAAATGCAACATCATAGAAGAACCATGCAAGGCCAAAATATATGGTATTTTTCCTGTATTTCTTATTGAATAATGTTGAAAATGAGGATTTCTCGTGTGTTGCCTTCAGGTTGTCTGCTCTGCCCGCAACTGCTATTTCTGACTTTTTAGCCTCATCCACCTTGCCATTGTTGGCAAGCCATCTTGCTGATTCTGGAACCTTTCTCCTCAGGATAAGTACTGCCACAGCAGGTATTATTCCTATGGCAAACATAATTCTCCAGGAATTGCTTCCTAGTGGAAGAAGAAGATAACCCACAAGAAAGGCGAAGGCGGCTCCTACCCACCATGCCATGCCATCGCTTACAAGGAATTTGCCCCTTGATTTCTTTGGGCTGAATTCTGAAATTATAGTTGCGCCTATTGTATAATCTGCACCGATTGCAAGCCCAAGTATAAACCTGAAAATGAATAATGACCAGAAGTTAAAGGAAACAGAAATCAGCACCGTGAATATTATGAATATTACCATATCCCACAGGTACATGAATTTCCTTCCCCTTAAATCTGTTACATATCCAATAGTAATTGCACCAAAAAGCATGCCTATTGTGGTTGATGCAGCCATGAGGCCCTTTCCAAGTGGTGTGGTTGCGTAACTGAAAGCCGAAAGCACAGTCATTATTGTAAGTGCCACGCCAATTATAGAAATATCATAACCATCCAGGAAAGTGCCTGCAACTGAAAGCAGAGTTATCCTGTAATGATTAGAGTTCGTCTTTGCTTCATCCAGATCCTTAAATGTTTCATCCATATTTATCGATGCAATATTTTTTTATAACATATATAATTTATCTCAATATTATATGTTTATTTTTTCTTCTATATAGTATATATAAAATTTAGAATGGTATATTTGAACTGGCATATCCTTCTGGCACAATAATATACTAGTTCATATCTATGATATTTTATGTTACCTCATCACACTTCCAGAAAATGCGAAATTGCCTGCACAGTGTTAAATCCTTTTGAATATTGATGGCGAATATTTTATAAGCTTCTGGGCGACATTGCTGTTCTGTTGTCCAGCGAAATTATCAACGTAATTCGATTCAATTATTTTTCCTTCATCAAGAATATAGATATAATCAGAAACAAACAATACCCTGTCTATTGAATTGTCAAAATACACTATAATTTTATTTTTCAATTTCTTCAATAATTGAAGTTCATAGAATAAACTCAATGTATCCAGCATCGAAAATGGCTCATCGAGTATAAGCACATCCGGTTCAGGAATGAGGGATATTGCGAATGCCAGTTTCTGCCTTTCACCACCTGATAGTGTGTCTATATAACGTTCACTGAAATCACTGTATTCCATGCCAACAATTCTTAATTTTTCTATTGCATTTTCAAGAGGAATTCCATTGAGCAATGCAGTATTCTCTATATGCCATGCCACATCCATTCCACTGTTCAATGATGTATACGGATCCTGAAAAACGTTTCTGATATAATTGTTTTGCTTTATTTCAGAATATATTTTGCCATTTTTATTATATGATATATTTCCAGAATCATATTCCTGGTATCCACTTATAATTGTGGCAAGTGTTGTTTTTCCTGACCCGGATATGCCGCAGACACCTGTAACCATACTGTCACGCAAAACCATATTTATATTTTCAAGTGCATAGAAATCATGCCATTTTGCTATGCCGTCCCGTATCTTATAGTATTTTGAAATGCCATTCAGTTCAATCATTCTTCCACTCCGGGTACCTTATGCAGCGGTAACCATGGCCATCAATATAATTATATTCTATGCTTTTGTGGCATTTATCACCTGCATGCCTGCAATGATCAAGGAAAACGCACCCATCATGATTGATATTTCTATTTTCATATAATTCTATATTCTTATTTCTATTGCTGTATGATGGAATGTATTCTAAAAGCATTTCAGTATAAGGATGAAAACAGGAATTCATAATATCACTGTATGATCCGTTTTCAATAATCTGGCCACGGTACATTATATATATCATATCGCATATTCCAAAAATTGATCCTGCATCATTTCCTGTTATTATTATATCCTTTTTTCCTTTCACTTCTTTAATAGCTGATAAAACGTTATAAGCGGAAATTGGATCCATTCCGGTTGTTGGTTCATCAAAAATAAGCACATCTTTATCTGTAGCAAGTGCCATTATTATTATGATTCTGTGTTTCATTCCATCGCTCAGTTCCACTGGCTTTCGTTCAAGGACATTTGCTGGAAGCATAAATTTCTCTATTAAATTATTTATATATGCAGTATCAAAGCTTTTTCCCAATGATTTCAACAGTTTATGGAATTGAATATTAACAGTCGTAAAGATATCAAGGCTGTTGAATGAGTTCTGTGGCACATATGCTATCCTCTGCCTGAAATCCTTTAAAGATGAAAAGATATTTTCGCCTTCGTATTCAATAGACCCAGAAGTTATATTTATTTTATTTAAAATAGTTTTAATTAATGTTGTTTTTCCTGACCC
>JAVYST010000060.1:0-5800 GCA_038729085.1 Ferroplasma sp.
GAGCCAGGCAATACAGAACTTGCCAGGGAAGGCTATAAATACAGAACCGGCGGAATAGCAGTACTGAAAAACATAGCCATAGCAAGGATAGCATTTAATAATGAATTGCCTGTAATACAGAGCTCATGGCTTACAAATGGAATGCAGATGGCACAGATGGCAATACTCTTTGGGGCAAATGACTGGGGCGGCACAATATACGATGAGAAGGTCATACCAGCTACGGGAAAGCAGGTAGGCAATTTGAGAAAAGAGTATATTATAAATTCAATAAAGCAGATAAATATGATTCCTGTTGAAAGGGATAATATGTACAGAACAATAAATACATTCTAAAATTTTAAATTTAAAAAATTATTTAAAAATCTCGATATACTGATATGGCTTAAATTTACCAAAGCAGTACTTTACCTCATTGAATTTTGACTTAAATTCCCTTACCTCGCTGCCCATTGAATCCATATCTTTTTTCTTTATTATGATATCACTGATCAATTCAGCAAGATATTTTACATCGGATTCTGTAAAGCCTATTCTTGTTATTTCCTGCGTGCCAATTCTTATTCCGCTGGGGTTCATTGACTTTTTATTGTCATCATATGGCAGAAGGTTCTTATTAAGTATTATATTGCATTTTTCCAGCTTTTCAGCAACTTCCTTTCCGCCTCCATTCTTAGATACGTCTACTGCTAATGTATGTGATTTTGTAAAGCCATTCTTTTCACCGAGTACCTTGAAACCGTATTTATTGAGTTCCTGGCCAAGCGTCTGTGCATTCTTAATTATCTGTTTAGCATATGCTTCCCCGAAAGCTAGATGCTCTGATAATGTAACACCAAGTGCTGCCATTGCATTGAGATGGTGGTTGCTCAGCGTTCCAGGGAAAACACCACGCTGTACCTTTTTCCAGTCCTCATCTGTTGTCTCGCCTATCACTATGCCATGCTGCGGGCCTGGAAGGGTTTTATGTGTGCTTCCAGTCAATATCTGTGCACCTTCCCTCAATGGATCCTGGAACTGTTTTCCACCGATTAATCCAAGAACATGTGCAGCATCATATACAACCTTGCATCCCACCTCGTCAAGTGTGTCCCTTAATTCCTTTAATGGAGTTGGAAATAGAAATACAGACTGGCCAAACCATGCAATTTTTGGCTTATTTTGCTTCAGGACCTTTATTGTTCCATCAACATCTATATTCATTTCATCCACATTGAACGGATAATTCACAGTCTTCAATCCTCTGAAGCCAACTGCGCCAAACTGTGCAGAACTTATATGGCCACCGCCTGATAATGAAGGTGTTGAAATTAAATCGCCGGGTTTTGTAAATGCATAGAGGACGGCCATATTGGAATTTGTTCCAGAAAGTGGCCTCGGGTCAATGTATTTAGCATTGAATAAAGCCCTTCCAAGATCTGTTACCTTGTCCTCAATCAGATCAACAAATTCATTGCCCTGATAATATCTTTTATGTGGAAGGCCTTCGGCATACCTGAAGCCAAGGTCAGTAAGAAGCATTTCCATTGCCAGTGGGCTCATTATATTCTCAGATGCTATAAGCGGTATGCTTTCCTCAAAAAGCTTGTTATGCTTGATTGCAAGGTCTCTTATGTAAAGTGCGTCCTCTAAAAATTCATCACTTTTATTTAACATTAATAAGATAATATAAAAAAGTATATTTAATTTTACATTTAAATTTATTTAGCCCTTTTTTTCTTCTGTATCATTATGGTTGCAAGTGAAACCAGTACTATAGCTGCTACTATGCCCCCAATGGCTATGTATTCGATATAATTTGGCGCAAATGGCTTGTCCGATACTTCTATTGTATGGTCTGAAAAGTGGGGCACATAAACGAATACATATGCACCAGAGCTTGTATTGTCATATGCATAATATGAATGTGCTGTGCTGGTTTCATTTACCAATGTTGATAAAGAAACCAGTGTTGAAGCCTTGCCATCAAATTTAACATATTCATGGCCTGTATATTTCATTACACTATCTGATATGTATATTGCAACAATTGTATGATGGTTTATTGATGAATTTACATTGAAGGATTCTGTTGTCGTTGTATTCCCGGTAAATTTGAACATTAATGAGGAGTTAAAGTTTATAGTTGAATTTACTACTGTGCTATTAACATCATTCAATGCAATCTCTGAAGATATTATTCCTTTCATTATGTTAGATATAACCATGCCACTTTTTGGGAAATGCTGCATGCCCGGTGGAACAACCATGCTTACCATTGCAGTTCCCTTAGACTGAACTGTTATATTCTGGCCTTTTATTGAAAAACTGCCATTATGTATAAATAACATGTATGTAGTCCCATTATTATCCACTATTATCATGCTCCTGCTGGCATATATTGTGTTATTAAAATCAAACATGTATTTTGATGACATTGATGCACTTCCAAATAAACCGTTATTCGATGTTAAATTAATATTTGAATTGAATGAAGCGTCCGCAGAAGTATTTACCTGAATGTTATGTGTTGTATCATATTCTATTTTTGCTGAGCCTGGAAGGTTTATATGCAGTTCACCATCATGCACAAGTATATTGGTTTCAAGTGCTGGATTGTTATGAATTGCCATATATGTTGTGGAATTCATATAAAGGAACATATCGCCGAATGTGAACGATCCGTTGAAAAGCAGAGATGATAGAGAGAAAGGCATAATTATTCCATAATCAGAACTATTTGCATACATACTGCTGATAAGCTGTGTGGATGTTGCATTGTAAGTTACATTTGAAAATACGCCATTCTTAAATGTTGCATTGATGTATTTACCCGATATCAATCCAGTTGCAGAATTATATGTAACTTTCATGTAATTATGCATTCCATGAAAATGAGCACCCAAAGTTGAATTTATGGTAGAATGCCCCATATAATCATTATTATTTGCAGGTGCACTTGCTGCACTGCTATCTATGCTTAAAGCCATCATCGAAACTATCATAACTGAAACGACGAGAATCGCTATAATTAACTTATATTTCATAAATGTGAAGCGAAATTTAAATATTTAAGCCTTTTTACCTATGCTCCATACTCCTACAAAGTTATGGCATTCTCAATAACTTTAAATGCACATTATCATCCTTCCATTATTATTTATTTCCTGTATTTCTCTTCAACACACCAATACACATAGAATAGCAAAAAGCTTTTTAATATAATTTTATTATTAAAAATCATAGTTTGTAATTATAGGGACAGCAATGAAGAGAGAAGCGGACCATCACAGAATTATAATCGATAGCGTAGCCGAAAAGATAGCTGATCTATTGATATATAATGAAAAACCAGTATCATAATGGATTTAATGGCGTGGAAAATCAAGGTTTAAAGGGTTGAATTGAAATAGCAAAGGATGCTATGGAAAGTTGCGTTAAAATGATTAAAAGCTTAAGGGAAATAGGTTAAATTACTTTGTCCCTATTGCTTTAAGAATTTAAGGAGAAATATCATGCCAGAAACCCCCAGCAGATTTATTATCAGCAGGGGAATTGAAACATCGGAATGCAGAAAACGTGAAAAACTATAATAAACATACAACGTTAATGAACTCTGTGCAAGGAAAATTAAGCTAAAAACAAATATCTGGCTGTATACTCTGGCCCCTGTTTTTTTATAATCACCAATGTAACTTATGGTAAGCCATAAAAATATAGCAAATTCGATTATTATTATACCTATATTGCTGATCCATATAACTTCCATTCGGTATCACTATTTATAATCCTTATTAAGATTTTACCATTTAATTGAAAAATAAAATAATATTATTGTTTTATTTAAGCGATGCTAATGTTCCGGTTCCAGTTATCTGGAAGGTTTCGCCAATTATTTCATAATTTATATTGTTAACTGATCCCACATTGTAATATTCAAGCGAATATGTGGTATTTATATAATGGTATACATTGGTGTTGTTTTCAAGCACAAATTGCAGGAAATTGGCTGTTACGTTTGCTGTTTTGCCATGCATTGAAACTACAGGATTATTAGACATATTTGTGGATGCATAAAACCATACTGCCTTCCATGCTGTGAAGAATTTGCCCCATGTTGTGTTTATTGCATTATATCCACTGTAAGTTCCATTCAAGGGCCCGCCAATCCAGTGCAGTGTTGCATTATTGTCATACTCTTTCATTATAATCGATTGATTTTCTATTGCTATCTGATTCCAGTGCGAAATTGCAAGTTCCTCTACCTCATTTGATGCATCCTGCTTCTCTTCCTTGTGTATGGCCGAACTGTCAACATAATATAAAGCAATGAATGATCCGGCCAATATTATTGTAGCAGCTATGAAAATAGCCGATATTATTTTCCAATTCATATTTATCATAACAAAATTATGAATACATATAAGTGCATATTTCAATATTAAGCACAAATTATGCACAAATTATGGGTAAATTACCAATTCAATGGATTACATAGAGAGTTTTCTGTAAAATTGAATTATTATTAAATCACTATTTAGTTTTAGAACTTTCAATAATTTTCTCAATCAGGTCAAAATGCCTGCAATAATAATCAGCTATGAAATATATGCATCCATACCCTTTGCCTTCCTTTTTTATGATTCCATTGTCAAGCAGCACCTTTATGTGATGTTCTGCTGTCCGATAATTTATGCCTGCACTGGTAGCGATTTTATTGAGATTCTCTGGGTTCTCCTTCAGTATGTTCAGTATGTGTATTCTTGTATTCCCACCTCTTGTAGCTACAAGCAGCCACCAGAGTATTCGCTGAGGCTCATCAGGAAAATCCATTGTTACTTTTATATTGCCTTTCTATTAGAATTTTTACCTTTTTATTTACCAGTTCACCAGAAAACAGATATTTATATTATCTGCTATGATGCTTATTAAACTTGTATGCCATCATTTAGATCAGAATATTTTTTTGATAAAAAAAGAGCAGAATTTACAATGGGAAATAGAGTACATTTAAAACAAAATGCATTAAAATGCCAGTTAAATAAATAATTTTGCTGAATCAAGAATTCCCAGAGTTGTTCTACCAGTTAAAGCCTGAAATTGTACAGATTCCAGAACAGGTAAAATAGTTAGAATAGAAATCATAATCTAATAACAATAAATACTTGGCATATGATAGCATGAAATTCATTTTTGTATATTGAAGAAGAAACTTTTAAATTTGAAAAAGATCGGGCACATGCCAGAACAGCTATCATATCTCAAAACGCTGTAAACAATTTATTACTGCTATTTTTATATAATTATTATATATAAATTGTTAAATGCTAAATCCAAAAGGATATATTATTTTCCACAATCGGCGTTCATGATTCTTATAGTTGCTTCCAGAAAAGACCAGCCCAGCATGAAAATGGCAGATAAACTGCTTGAGCTGTATGATTTCAGAGGTGATGGAAATTCGTACTTATTTAAAAATTTTAAATTAATTTTTATTGATTCGCTGCACATTTATACAGATTTTCAAAATTTAGATGATGATATTACGTCAGCTGTATTCCTCTCTAAGCATTCTTCCAGTGCGGCAATACAATCATTAACTGTGCATCCTGTGGGCAATTTCAGAAAAGCTGAGCTTGGCGGTTTCGACAATGTTATTGTGCCATCAGATCCAGTTAACATGAGTGGTGCTCTTCGCTATATAAAAGAAAAGTATAATGGCGACCACTTTCAGGTTACATTTGAGGCAACGCATCATGGCCCTTATCTTGATAAGCCTGCTTATTTCATAGAAATTGGCACTACAGAAAATGAATGGAAC
>JAVYST010000061.1:0-5760 GCA_038729085.1 Ferroplasma sp.
CCTAAATTAACTGGCAATTTACAATTAGAAGCAGGCAGCTTGCAAAATCAATTTTTATGGGATAAAATTATTAACCTGTTAATATTATATGCTATAATGAAGTATGTTATGCTTATCAGGCATGGAGAAAGCTATACCAATAGAAGCGGGATACTTTCCAGTGAGCTTAATAAGTATAGATTAACAGATGAGGGAATCAACCAGGCAAAATTTACTGGAGAGCAACTGGCAGGCATGAAGTTTGACGGGATTATAAGCAGCCCTGTTTTACGGGCTATGCAGACCGCAGAGATAATAAACCAGTATACAAAAAAAGATGTTATAATTGAACAGCGTGCTATAGAATCTGATTTTGGAGATTACAATGGGCAGAAAATAACAGAAATTCCTGATAGGAGCAGGGAAGAGCTTGGCATGGAATCATTTTTATCGCAGCAGAAGCGCATGGTTGACCTTATAAATAGCTATGATGGAAATTATATTGTTGTCAGCCACGCTTTTCCAATTAAATGCACAATAGCATACTTCCTGGAGTTGTCTGAAATAGAATGCTTTGGCATTGATATAAAATACGCTTCCATGTCTGTTTTTGATGTACAAAAATCAAAAATTTTATCTATCGGTTCCCTTCTTATCTCAGATAGAGTTCACAAACTTTTTGATTAACGATTAAAGTGTATTTCCCGATTTTGTTTATTATTCACCTATAATATTTATTTATGTTCTAAAATATATGTACTTTATAATTAAGATAGATACAGACAAAAAAATATCAGGAAGTAATGGAAAATAGCTGGATTGGATATACTTAGGCATTTCTTAAAATATGATATATAGAGGCAGTAGCGCATGATTAAACAGTTAGCAAAGCTGATTTTTTTTAATGTGATTTTAATTATAAAGGCTTAACGGGCTTTCCATGGGGACAATTTATTGGAAAACCAAGCCCGGAAAAAAGCTTTTCAACCGATGACTCATCCATCAAATAATCAATTTTTCCTACCTGCAAACAGGCAATGTCTGAATTTATTCCATTTCGTGACATTATAATTTCTAAAATGCGGTGCGCCATTATGATTTCATGGTAGAGATTTTCGCCCTCTTCGGATAGTTTTATTATTCCATTGATCTTTTCAACAATATTTTTAGATATGAGGCGATCGACAAGTTCGTGTGCTGTTGGAGGTTTGATGTCGAGCATACTGGCGATATTATGTAACCTTACAGGATATTCATTGTTTTCATGCAATGCTATTATACAATCTCTCTCCCGTTTTGTAATTTCTGGCATCATATATGTTAGTATTATACTAATCTATTTAAACATACCTGTAAAATTTTTAAGAATAAACAGCAATAAAAATTATAGCCAGATATTGCTATTTTTCAGGTCATCTATCAATTCTCTGCTGATGCCCTTTTCAACGAGAAAATATTTATTTGGAATTATTTCAGCCTCCACTGCTTTCTGAATAATATCCCTTAATGGTATATAGCTTATGCCACGATATGAATAACTTCCAAATATCCATGGAGGCGTATCAAAATAGTTTGGCAATTGTCCAGGTACAGCCTTGACCAGTGTTTTATTTAGAATTGCAGAAACCCTTTCATTATAATACCATTTTTTAAAAAATAGATTATTGCTTGCCCTGGGTTCATACACATTCCATTCAATGCCATATTTAAGTTCCTTTCCCGCAAACACAGCATTGCCGCCAAAGTCATCGATTATTGTTCGTGGTGGTTCCTCTTCCAGTCCAGTTACTGCATTTATAACGCGTATGCTGGTATTTCCCTTTATTCGAATATAGTTGTTTATGAGTGATTCCAGTTCTATTACCTCCCCTGCTGTCAATAATGTGTCATTTTCTACCTGCATTGATAGGTCTGTGTAGTATTCTATTATTAAATAGCCGGGCGGGTTGTTAATCAGTTTTAGATAATAAAAATACCTGTTGCTATTCATAATACCACTATTAAATAAATCAATTGCAATATTTAATATTATCGTTTCAACTGCTGATTTATTCTGTACACATGGTTTAATTGGCTGATAAATAATTTTACAATCAACTGTAAATACAAAAAGTAAAAATATATCTGAGCAATTATAAATTAATTTGAGCAGATATTCTATAATAGTCAGAAATATAAGAGAAGCATGGTACCTTATAATTGCAGTTATTGCGGCTTCGTTGTTATATGCCTATCTGAGGTTGCTCGTCCCACTTTATATAGGCGATGCAGTCGATGGCCTGGTCTCAAAAAGTTATGCCCTTATACTGCACTTTGCAATACTCATATTGCTGGTCACACTTGGAGCTGCACTATTCGACTTTGTTATAGATTATTATTCAAACAAGGCAAGCCAAAAATTTGTATATAATCTGAGGAAAAATGAATTTGGCACCCTTTTATCAAAAAATTATGAGTATTTTAATGAGAATTCAACTGGCAATATTCTATCAAAATTTACAATGGATATTGAAACGCTGAGAAGGCTTGTAAATATGTCCCTATCGAACCTGTTCAGCGTAACTTTTCTTATAATTATAGCAGGAATTGAGCTCACACAGCTTTATTATGGATTTACAATAATATTTTTTATAGTAATAATTCCGGTAATTTACTTCACTATTGTTATGCAGCGTTCTCAAAGAAAATACTGGCATTCGCTGAGAGATAAATATGGAAAGATGAATGGAATAATTAACCAGAATCTGATTGGAAACAGAGTTGTCAGGAGTTTCAATGCAGAGGAACAGGAAATAGGCAGATTCGAAAACAGTACAGAATCATATTATGAGGATTATAAGGGAATAGCCGGCGTCAGGTCACTTTATAACCCGTTATTAACCATGATATTGAGCCTTGCAATTGGCATGGTGCTTATTTATGGGGGAATAGAATCCATTGATTCTGTAGTATCTATAGGCAGTGTAATTGCTGCTGTAAATATATTTACACTTGTTTTAAGGCCTGTCAGCTTCTATGGGAGGTATATTTCATTTTATGAGAACGGAATGGCAGGCCTGGACAGAATAAATGCAATCAATTCTGGAGAATATGAATACAGGGGAACACTTTCACCTGCGCTTAAAGGCGATATTACAATAAGCTCACTTGGATATAAAATTGGAACTAAAAAAATTTTAAATAATATAAATATGGAAATAAAGCGGAATGACCATATTGCCCTGGTTGGGGAAACAGGATCAGGCAAAAGCACGCTTGCAAGCATAATATCAGGCCTTTATAAGAATTATACCGGAAGCATAAAAATTGATGGAATGGAATTGAAGGATATTTCTGATGATATTTTAAGAGAGAACATAGGCATAGTTTCTCAGGATATTACTCTTTTTTCAGGAAGCATTTTTTATAATATAACGCTTGGAAAGAAATACAGCGATGATGATGTCCATGAAGCAGCAAAACTCGCCGAAATTGAAGATTTTATAGAACAATTGCCTGCAAAATATGATACTGTTGTTGGTGAAAGGGGCATGACACTTTCAGGAGGGCAGAAACAGAGAATTGCAATAGCAAGAATACTTATCAGAAAACCTATTATTATTATATTTGATGATTCAACATCAAATCTTGATCCGGATACTGAAACGAATTTTATTCAAAATATTTCTAAATTTCTTGACAACAGGACAGCCATAATTATTAGCCATAAATTATCTTCAGTTGCCCTTGCTAGCAGAGCTTACGTATTGAGAAATGGTTCCATAGAAGAGGAGGGCACAATAAAAGAACTAATAGGCAGGCCTTCTGAATTTTCATCCATATTTGAAAAAAGAACAGGTGATTATTTTGAATAGGTACTTTATCAGGCTTATCCATGAAATATTGCATTATAGGCGTAACTCATCCATAATCATATCGTCCATAATTGTATCATCCATAATTGCCATGATAGGGCCGTACCTTATTGGCATAGCAACGGATTCTATACTGGCGCTACAATTCACTGCACTCATTTTCATTGCCGGAACATATATTGTAATATATATACTGAACTACTGGGCGCAGAACAGAAGGACAAAGTATATGATTACCACATCACAGACAGTTATTAAAAATCTCAGAAACAATGCATTCAGGAATTTACAGTATGTACCATTGTCATATTATTCTGACAAGAGCTCAGGCCAGATTATAAGCAGGATAACAAACGATGCTGAAACACTTTCTGATTTTCTAACATTCCAGCTTCCGCAGGTGCTTGCAGGTATTGCAGGAATTATAGCCTCAATATTTATAATGCTATATTTAGATCCGGTGCTTACACTGTATGCTATAATTATAATACCTATGCTTCTTGGGACCATATTTTTAATGAATAAAAGAATAAAATTCAACTACCTCAATGTAAGGAAGAGAATTGCAGAACTTACGGGAAATGTTGGCGAATCCGTGAATGGCATAAAGGCTATAAAAAATACCGGTTCGGAAATACCTTTTGTTGAAAGCTTTGACGGCGTAAACCAGAATAATTACGAAGCAAACGTAAAAGCCGTCCGGTTAACTTCAATATTCTCAAGCATTGTCCAGTCTATAGAAGGATTGGGCATAATAATAGTCCTTTATGAAGGCGGCAGCCAGGTATTGCATGGAATATTAAGCATTGGTCTGCTGGTGTCATTTATTGTATATGTCCAGAGCTTCTTCAATCCAATTGTGCAACTTTCACAATTTTATAATTCATACCAGTCATCTTCTATTGCAATTGAACGTATTTATAGAATTATTGATGAAAAAAATGATGAAAATAAACACGAAATCGAAAATCCTGTCTTTAATGATGCAATAAGCTTTAATAATGTAAATTTTTCTTATGGAAAAAGGGAAGTTATAAAAAACGTTTCATTCACTATAGAGAAAGGAAAAAAGATTGCAATAATTGGAAAAACAGGTGCAGGAAAAACAACAATATCAAATATGATGTTAAAATTTATCAGGCCGAATTCAGGAACAATTACTCTGGATGGCATTGATATAAACAATATTGATACCAGAAATTATAGAAAACTGTACAGTGTAATTCTTCAGGAACCGTTTCTCTTTGAGGGCACAGTTCTGGAAAACATCAGGTTTTCTGATGCCGGGCTTGAACTGGCTAAGATAAATGATTATATACAGAAGTTAGGGCTTGGCAGCATAATGAAAAACATTGATCTGAATTCACAGGTTGGGGAGAGGGGAACAAACCTTTCAGAAGGGCAGAGGCAGGCCATATCTATTCTCCGGGCAGCGATAAATGATCCTGAAATAATAATTATGGATGAGGCCACGTCTGAACTTGATTCAAAAAATGAAGATTCAATACAGAAAGCCCTGATCAATTATATGGAGGGAAAAACAGTTATTACAATTGCACACCACATTAACACAATTCTTAAAGCTGACACAGTTTTATATATAGACAATGGGAAAATAATTGAAAAGGGAAATCCAGAGGAACTTATAAAACAAAAAGGCTATTTCTATGAAGCATACAGGAAAAGCCAGATTCTTCTTTAGCTATTTTAACAATAATATACAATGAAAAAAGTGTTTATTCTTTATGATCTGGAGAGGGAATCTTTATTCTTTTTCCACGAACGGAGGCAACATCATACCTTTTGTTCAGTTCAAGCATTTTGCCCATAAAAGCATCCCCTATATTAAAATTCAACTGGTCGGCAATGGCAAGGCAGGAAAATAAGATATCAGAAACTTCGTTCTTGATCATGGACAGAGATTTGC
>JAVYST010000062.1:0-5615 GCA_038729085.1 Ferroplasma sp.
TATAAGAGCGGTGCTTTGCTCTTTGGATATAAAAGATCAAAAGGTGAATTGGTACTGACTTTAGATGTGGATGCCAGGCTGGATAAAGATTCATTGTCAAAAGCTTATATGCAATTATTGGCAAGGGGGGCAGATGCTGTTACAATGAACTGGGAAGGGTATTCAAAGAATAAAACATCCTTGACAAACGGCGTTATAATATCAACGCATTTTACGAACAGATCAATTGTCCAGGGCCGTGACGGGGGAAATATGGAAGTATTCCCGATAGGTTGTGGGACTATATTTAAGAAAAAGGCCCTGGACTCTGTTGGAGCCTGGGATCCGAAAATGATACAGGATGACCTTGAAATAGGCGCCAACCTTTTAAATGCGGGGAAAAAAATAGTGAGTTCCGATGCAGTAGTGCATATAGAAGTTCCAGATGCATTCGGAGCTTTTTATGTTCAGCAAACAAGATGGGCCATGGGTTCTATAGAGGTTCTATTAAGAAGGTTCAAAGCGATCTCTTCATCAAAATTGCCAATAGTAAAAAAAATAGATGCCATTGCATTTCTTTTGCAGTATATTCCAATAATATTGACATTTGCAATGGCAATATCGCTCATTGCACTTATACCATTTATACATTTTGACATACTGGCCAATATATTATTTTTGATATGGGCTATTTTTCTTGGCCTGTATGCATATGCATTTATTTTAACAGGCAAAAAATTAAATTTTACTTATAAAGAATCGATGATTGCGATGGGGCGTATATCATCATATACTGTTGCTTTATCGCCATTCATGCTTTTGTGGGCTATCAGGGCATTCAAATCAGAACGTATATACAAGGTAACGCCGAAAGGCAAAAAAAATAAAATGAATTGCATTATTTATATGGTTCTATTATTCGGCATCTTATTTTTATCAGGCTCTATTATATATTTATTACAGAATTTCATTATTACCGGCCTCTGGCTGTTATATTATTCAAGTGGCTATTTCTCAACTTTTTATTTATTGATCAGGGAAAAATAGTAAGAGAATATGAATGGAGTATTGAAGGAAGTAAATATGGCTTTCAGCATAATTCAAACTTTAATCATAATTATATAAAACAAATTATGTTCACAGAACTTTTACTGGAATATTGATTCATACTGGATAATTTAAAGTGTTAAACATTCTTCACAGCACAGATATGTAAATAGATACAGAGGATTGAGGAAAATTCATTAATTTCATGAATAAATATTATTTTATAGATATTTGTATTGAGTTGGCGTGGGCAGGCCGGTTAATTATTCACCTATATATGCATCTCGATTTATTTATGGAATAAACTGGTTTTCTATTGTTCCAGGATATATTATCCTCAAACATGACCTGTCACTTTCATCCTTTTATATTGGATTGTTAGCAAGTTCATTTTTTATAGGATTGATGCCATTTCAATTTATTGGCGGCATACTCGCCTCTAAATTTGGTGCAAAAAATATATCAATAATTGGTTTATTGCTTATTGGCGTTTTTACAGTAACCTGTGCTATCCCTATTTCAATATCTACACTTATTTTTTCACGAATTCTTGTTGGCATTGGCAGTGCAATGTTTTCATCACCTGCACTTTCAATAATTTCAGGTGGTTCTGGTGACATAAGCAACTCAGGGCGCATCGGCTTATACAATGCTGCCTTTGGCGCCGGCTCTGGAACAGGAATACTTGGATGGACTTTTCTCGATTCATATCTTGGCTATGAAATATCCATGCTTATATCTGGAATAATAGCTTTAGCAATGATACCTGGAATGCTTTTCATTAAATCAAGCTCCATATTTAAGGATGCTAACATTAATTCAGGAGAAATAATTAAAATAGTAAGCGAAAAAAGGAGGTGGATGCTCGGGCTATCTGTTGGAATAGCTGCACTTGCTGAAGCCATAGTTGGCCAGCTATTTATTTATTATGCAGAGATTGATGGAATAATAGGTGCCTATGCAGCCGGGCTCACAGTAGCAGTATTTTTCCTTTCTGGGATTATAGGAGGCATTATCTGGGGGCGCCTTATGATGAGAATGGACAATCATTTTCTTCTATTTATGTCCTCAGGGATAATTTCATCGCTATGCTTCCTGATGATTGCCTTTGTTTATAAACCATATTTATTGATTTTAATAGTAATTATAATGGGCATATTCTCTGCAGGGCTTCTTTCAATAGCATATAATATGATATTTTCAATTTCTAAGAATAATTCTATGCTGTCTTTTTCACTTGGCTTTAATAATTTTATACAGAAAACAATAGCAATTGCATCTCCAGTAGTGTTTATTTATATCGCAGTCCAGTATAATTATAAATACGCATGGTTTATATTTGGATTGATTGCACTTGCTTTCCTGTTATTATATCCTGGCATCTGGGAAAGGAAGAAATTTTCAATAAAATATACGCAGTAATTTTTGGCTTAAATTTAAATGGCATAAACTGATTTAATAGTGGTACCTATGAAAATTAAGATAGGAATTATAGGAGGAATGGGGCCAATGGCAACCGTAGAATTTCTCAGGACACTTACAGATGCTACAGATGCAAAAACAGATCAGGAACATGTAAATTATATACTTTACAACGTTCCAGAGATACCCAGCCGCATCGATGCATTTTTCCACGGCGGTGAAACGCCGGTAAATGAGATTAATAATGGCATCAAATTTCTGGCAGCGAATGGCATAGAGAAGATAGCAATACCATGCAACACAGCACATATATGGTATGATGAGTTTATTGAACAGGATAAGCTGCTGAATATGGTTGCCCTCACAGTAAAAAATATAATAAAAATGGGGCTTCACCATCCCGGATTTATTGCAACAACTGCAACAATAGATTCTGGGCTTTATATAAATGATATGAAGAAGAAGGGCATAGTTCCTGTTATCCCTGAGAATGAAGAGCTTGTTATGGAAGCTGTTGGCCTGGTCAAGGAAGGGAAAATCCAGGAAGGCAGGGAAATGATAATGCCTGTTGCCAGAGAATTTGAAAAAGAAGGATGTGATTCTATTATTATGGCATGCACTGAAATACCGGTAATATTAAAAAGCAAGGATACAGAACTGCCATTAATCAACTCTGACCGTATTCTTGCTGAGGCGATAATTCGAGAAGCTGGAAAAGATGTGCGATATTAAATGTTCTCTGTTTTCTGGAAAAGTATTAAAAGGATAGGTTAATTGATTAACATGTTAAAACAATTTCCAGACAAAGGCAGAAATCTAAATGAGATAAGTTCAGAACTTGAAAAATACAGCAAAAATGACATAAAAAATAGCAGAGGAAGGCTTTTCACATATTTTTATGATCCTGGCCTGCCGGAACTTGAAGATCTGGATAGCCTGTTTCTCACTTTTTCGAAAAGGAATGGCATGGATTACCACGCTTTTCCAAGTACAATTAAAATTGAAAATGATGTAATAGCAATGATGTTGTCGCTGCTCCATGGCAGTGAAGAAGCTGCCGGCACATTCACAACAGGCGGCACTGAAAGCATTATACTTGCAATGAAGTCAGCAAGGGATGCTTTTCTTGAAAAACACAGCGGCATTCCAGAGGTTATATTGCCTGTAACAGGGCATCCTTCATTTGGAAAAGCAGCCGAATACCTTGGATTGAAAATAAGGACTGTTGGAGTTGATTCCTCATTTAAGGCTGATACAGAAAGCATTGAAAAAGCCATAAACAGCAGGACTGCAATGATAGTTGCTTCATCTCCAGCATTTCCATATGGAATAATGGATCCAATAAGTGAAATATCGGAAATAGCAGAAAGCCATAAAATATGGTTCCATGTCGATGCATGTGTGGGTGGCATGATCCTTCCATTCCTAAGCAGGCTTGGAAAGAGCATACCGGATTATGACTTTAAACTGAGCGGCGTTTCCTCAATTTCAGTAGACCTGCATAAATATGGGTTTACTCCCAAAGGCTCCTCAGTCATATTATATAAAAATGCAGAGTTGCGCAGGCACCAGATTTATGTAGACGCCAACTGGCCTGGTTACCCCATGTCCAATGCAGGAATTCAGGCAACAAAATCAGCAGGGCCTCTTGCCGGTTCATGGGCATTGATGAATTATCTCGGCATTGCCGGCTATACAGAACTTGCAGGTAAGACATTGAAGGCATTCAATACAATAAGCCATGGCATAGAGAAAATTGGCTATAAAATAACTGGAAAGCCTGATGCAACTATTTTAGCCTTCCAGGATGGCAATAATGATATATTTGAAACTGGAATAGAATTGATAGAGAGAGGATGGTATCCACAGGTACAGCCATCAAATGTTGCACTTGGCCTGCCTTCAACGGTACACCTTAACGTCAGCCCGGTGCATCTTGATGTTGCGGATGAATTTCTGGCTGTGCTTTCTGAAGTATATGATAAAGTACAGAAAATAAAAAACAGTGAAGATAACAAGAACATATTCAAAAATAGCAAAAATGCAGCAGAATTGCTTGAATTAATTGATAAGCATCCAGAAAATAAAACACTGTTTTTCCATATTTTATATTCTATGGACCCAAAAACAGGTGCGGAATTATTCCAGAAAATGACTGAAAAAGATTTTACTGCAGCAAAGAATTAATATTTATATAAATCTGTAGATAGATATTTCATTCCGCTATCTGGAATTACAGTTGCCACAATACTGCCTCTTGGCAATATATCATCAAGCTTCATGGCAGCTGCCACATTGGCGCCACCGGAATAACCGGCAAATATTCCTTCTGCAGCACTGAGATGCCTTGCAATCTCCGTGGCATCATCATCACTCACACTGAGATAGCCATCAACAAGTGATTCATCCCAGTATGAAGGCTTAACTGCATGGCCTCCACCCTGTATTTTATGCCTGGTACTGATCACGGGCTTTCCAGCAAGATACTGGGCACTTTCTGGTTCAACGGGATAGCATTTTATTGAACTTCTGAATTTTTTCAGTGCGCTTGCTATTCCAACAAATGTGCCGCCTGTTCCCACAAATGCAACGAATGCATCAATATTGCCATCTGTCTGGCCAATTATTTCCTTTCCTGTGGTGTATTCATGAATAAGGTAATTTACTGGATTGAGGTACTGGTTTGGCCTGTATGCACCAAGCTGTAGAGCCAGTTCTTCTGTTTTCTGTTCTACTTCTTCATTATCCCTGCGGGATACCTCACCTGCCTTTTCACCTTTCTGCTGTGGCACAAGCACCACTTCTGCGCCAAATGCACGGAGCATCTGGTATTTTTCATGTGAATTTCCTGCTGACATGACAGCAATAAATTTATAGCCCTTGACCGCACATGCAATTGCAAGGCCAGTGCCGGTATTTCCTGAAGTTTTAGCTATAACGGTTCCGCCTTTTTTTATTATTCCTTTCCTTTCTGCATCTTCTATCATGCCTATTGCTATTCTATCCTTTATGCTGAAACTGGGATTGTAATATTCCAATTTTACAACAATTTCTATGTTTTCGCAGCCAGTTCTTCTGAGGCTTACCATAGGAGTGTTTCCTATGGCATTCAGAATGCTTGCCTTGACATCGTACATGAATATCAATTTATAATCCAGTACTGGTAT
>JAVYST010000063.1:0-5400 GCA_038729085.1 Ferroplasma sp.
CCACGCCTGTTTCAGATGGAGAGGTTATTCTCGGGAAGGGCTTTTCTGCTTTTATACCTTCAATTCTGGCAGTTGCTTTAGGCGATGTGATTTATATGGCTTTAATGGATAAGTTCACTTATTCTCTTCTTGGATATTCTTTCTATCCCAACTGGCCAGCTGCGGTAGTACTGCTACTGCTGGTTCCCTTAAGCAGCATTCTTTCCATCGAAGCCAGCACAGTATCGTCTTCAAGGGTAAATGATGTGAGAAGTGCTTATCAGCTTTCTTTAATAGCTTTTGTACCGTTCTTTATAATATATGTTCTGACTGAAATCAGTATTATTACCCTTACAGGAAATACCCTGCTCATTATCGGTGCAATTGTAGCAGCTGGTGACCTTTTGATGTATCCTGTAGCCATTAAAACGTTCAACAGGGATAAGATACTGACCAGCTGGAAATGAGGAAATCGTGATGGAAATGGATATTGAATATTATCCAAATTGCATTTATTTTTTTAAACATAGATACATACATATGGTATTTAAATTTAGAACAGATAATCAATATATGAATAGCCAATTTTATAAACTATAAGGTTATTTTATTCTATGGCAGATGTTAAAAAAACAAAAAGCGAAGTTTTTGAAAAACTGGGGCTGGAGGAAAACAATTCCGGGGTGCTTACAGACAGATGGGAAAATTTTAATGGCCTGGATGCCATAAATGTGGTAAGCCCAATTGACGGTTCTTTTCTCGCTAGAGTTTCAGTGGCCACTGATGAAGAATATGAGCGTGCTGTAAAAAGCCTCCAAAAAGCTTTCGAGGAATGGAGGGAAATTCCCGGCCCAAAGAGGTCAAACCTGATAAGAAAAATCTCAGATGGGCTTGTAAGCTACAAAAAAGATATTGGAAAAATTGTTTCCCTTGAAGTTGGAAAAACAAATATAGAGGGGCAGGGAGAAATCCAGGAAATGATCGATGTTGGATATTTTGCCACCGGCCTTGGAAGGCAATTATATGGAAATACAATAGCAAGCGAAAGGGAGGACCATATACTTTACGAAAAATTCCTGCCGCTGGGTATTGTTGGGGTTATAACTTCCTTTAACTTCCCTGCTGCTGTATGGTCATGGAATTCTTTTGTAGCAGCCACAACAGGTGATACTGTTTTATGGAAACCATCTTCTAAAGCCCCTCTTACCTCAGTTGCTGTAATGAGGATAATACAGGATATAGTAGAACAGGAATCAATGCCTGATATATTTTCATTGATTAATGGAAGAGGTTCGAAAATCGGAGACAGGCTTGCCCGGGATAGAAGAATTCCATTGGTTTCATTCACCGGTTCTGTAAAAACAGGAAGGCATATTTCTGAAGTAGTATCACAGAGATTCGGAAAATCAATTTTAGAACTTGGTGGAAATAACTGCGCAATAGTAAGCGACAATTCCGATCTTGAAATGGCCCTCAAGGGTGTGGGATTTGGGGCGCTTGCAACTGCCGGGCAGCGTTGTACAAGCACCAGGCGGGCAGTCATAAATGATAAGATATATGATACTTTTGCATCCAGGCTGGTTGAAGCATACAAAAAAGCAACTGTCGGCAACCCACTGGATGATGGAATCCTGGTAGGCCCATTGATTGATGAAGCTGCCGTAGATACGTTTCAAAAGGCCATAATAAGAATAGGGAATGAGGGCGGCAAAATTCTCTATGGCGGAAAAGTACTGAATACAGTGAAGGGTGGAAATTATGTTCAGCCCACTATTATTGAGGCAACACCGGACATGCCCATTACAAAGGAGGAAACATTTGCGCCTATTCTATACTTATTCAGGTATAAAACATTGGAGGAAGCTATTAAAATCCACAATTCTGTTCCGCAGGGCCTTTCATCAGCTATTTTTACAAATGATCTGAGGGAAGAGGAAATATTCCTCTCTGCTAAAGGCTCAGATTGTGGCATAGCAAATGTCAATACCAGTACTGCCGGTGCAGAAATAGGAGGTGCATTCGGTGGAGAAAAAGATACGGGCGGAGGGCGTGAAAGCGGAAGTGATGCCTGGAGGGCTTATACACGAAGAATCACCATAACCAAGAATTATGGACGGAATTTGCCTCTTGCCCAGGGAGTGGTTTTTGAACTTTAGGCTGATCTACAGAACATAAATAAATATTATTTTTTATAATAGTGTATATTATTTAATCGATAATTTTACAGGCACCGGCAGATTCTTAAAACAAAGAACCGGATTCCCAAAAACTATCAGGCATTTATTTCTGGCATCTTTTTAAATTCAATCAATATGATTGCAAAGAGTACTGTGACAGGAATTGCAAATAACAAAAATGCCATTCTAAGCCCTACTATAAAAATTGTTGATCCTGCTATTACCGGGACAATGACTGCTATAAACATCATAACTGCATAAAAATAAGTATTAGCATATGAGATTTCATCCTCTTCAAAAGACCTCGAAAGCGCAGTCAATGATGTAGGAAATGTCAATCCATGGGGAATGCCAAGAATGGATATGGTGATAAAATAAAATACAAGGTTTTTTGACATATATACCAGAATCAGCCCCACTATGGTGATGCTGATTGAGATTGTTGTTGTTATGTAGAGCCTTTTCACAGGATGGTATGATAAATATGACCGGGCAATGAAAGAAAAGCCAAAGAAACCAGCAAGAAGATATTCTACAATATAAAACGGGGCATTGAACTCGGTTCTTGCGAATATGCCACCAAAGGTGAGTATCAGCACAAATGGTATGTCGTATGAAATATTGTTGAATATGGACAGGCGAAATCCATGATTTTTCAGAATATCCACATTGTGTTTTACTCTTTTTTTAGCCTCCTCCGGAAATCTAAGCTTAAATGATAGTATAATAGACAGAACGCCAAAGGGAATAAAAAAAAGAAACAGTTCATAAAGATTAAAGTACATGAGAATATATGATTCTATCAAGGGGCCTATAACAAGGCTTGCACTCAATGATAAGGTGTATAATGCCAGTAATCTCTCACGTTCCTTCTTATTTTTTATTGTCGCCGCTGAACTCATAATATTTGGCATTACAGAGCCGAAAAAAAATCCCGAAACCATAGCCAATATCCATATAGTATATTTATCAGAAAAATAAAAAAGGGGTTCTATTGCTGCGTATATTATAACAGAGGATATGAATAATTTTCTTCTCTTTGAAGGGCACAGCCTTGAATTTATTAAAGCGCTCATTATGCCTGAAGTTCCTATTGCACTTGCTCCAAGGATGCCAATATCAACGCTGTTGAATCCCAGGAAATATTTTGATATTAATGGCAGGGTCGTCAATATTAAATTATTATTTGCCCTCAATGCAAAGGTCAGTGACATCAAGAGCATTGAATATAAAATGATCCCATTATTCTTTTTTAGAATTTTATACACTTTTTAAGATATTGCAGATCAATAAATAAAATTTATTCAATTATATTATTCGCATTTATTGCAATTTTATAATAAACTGGAATTATGATATGAAAAATGCTCCTTAAATTCAAATTTCAGTGTTTATATTTGCATGGCGTTTAACATGCTAAAGCAATCGACACCAAAAATATGATATAACAGGCATTTATAAAGATAATATGCCAAACTTGGGCACAGAACGTGCCATTGCATTTTTGGATGAAGCAGAAATTGAAGATTTGCCATCATGCTTAAAAGGCCTTGGATGCACACAGGTTATAGTAAGGAGCCATACAATTGGGAAAGAATTCGATTTCCACTGCTCTTATCCGTTATACATTAAAAATGAGCTTTCAAAAAAGTTTGCTTTAAAGTATTTTATTATACTGCCTGCCAGATTCGACATAACTGAAAATCATCAGAAAAAAACAGGCAATATGTTGATTATTGAAGCAAATAGCTTAATTGAAAATGAGAGATTCTGGGAAGCCCACAATGTACTGGAAGTTATATGGCGTAAGGAAAATGGAAAATTGAAGGATTATATTCGTGGCATAATTTTGATAGTATCGTCTATGGCCAAGTATCAGATGGGTTCTTCTTCAGTTGCCAGAGTTATGTATAATCGTGCCAGATTATTGCTTGCAGATCTAACCATGGCAAAACCAATTTTGGATCAGATCCCCATAAATTTTAATTATCCTGTAAAATTTAAAATTCCACTGTTAAGTGTCTAATCCGCTTTTTTTGTATTATTATTGGCAAAGAAATATTTCTGCATATTATATTGCAAATGTTATGCATATTACCGCAATGCCGGCCGCACCATTCACCTTTTCACATCATGCTAATAATATTTGACTGTTTCAGGATTGTATCCCTTCAACTTTAATATGGCAAAAAACAGCAACAACTTAAATTGACAGGCAATTCGTAGCAGTGATGCCGGAAAATAGCGTTATAATAATAAATTCTGGCCTCTCTATTCTGGCATTTATCCAGCAGGATACCATAATTTGCACTTTTATGCTGCTCTAAAAGTATTGCCCCTTTTTTCTAAGCAGTTGTGGTGATATGAATCTATAACTTCTTTAATTGATGCCTGCCCAGAGAATCATTGTCCCAGGAATTGTCCAATTTATTTTGGAACCTGCCAGGGATTCAATACTGGAGAAGAGTTGGTAGTTCAATTTTTTTCTATTCTCCAAACTGGACATTCAGGCATACTTATTTAACATTATGATTATGAAATCATGGCAAATGCCTTTATCGTTGCATTTTATCTTAATCTTGCCAGATCATTTTTAATTGAAACATTTTTACATGCTTTGATGGTTTTTAAAATAAATGCCTTTTGCCAGGATTGAAACTTTTAAATCGCTATTAGCTGCATTTTATTCTGAATATATTCATATAGATAAGAATATTTGTATAACATGAGAGTGTAAACATATAGGTGATTTTATGGCGACGATAGAAGATATGGATTATAAACCTAAACCAATAGATCAGGATTTCTTAGAAAAGAAGGATGAATATCCAGTAACAGGCAAGCATAATGGCCATGATGTACGTGCGGAGGGAAAACAGAGAATGGCAGATGATGGAAAACCTAATCCTACAAAGTTAGGAATACATGGCACAATTGTTGCCGTAGACTGGGATACCTGCATTGCGGATGGGGCATGTATGGATGTCTGCCCGGTAACACTTTATGAATGGGATTTAAATCCCGGTAAAATGGGAACAGGAAATGACCATAAAATATCAAAAGGCAGTGATGAGTGGAATAAATTCAGGACAGACAAATGTGATCCTGTAAGAGAAGATGATTGCATTTTCTGCATGGCATGTGTACCGGTTTGCCCCACCCAGGCCATAAAAATAACATCCTCTTAAAGTTCTATTATATAGAAATATTAAGATTTGGTATTATTGTTAGCATTTATTCAGAA
>JAVYST010000064.1:0-5254 GCA_038729085.1 Ferroplasma sp.
TCTTTCATCCGGGGCAAATTCAACTCTCAGTGTTGTGGAAAAACAGGACACATTTCTTGGAGAAATAACAAACAATAAAGAAAATGCAACATTGTTGAATAATTGGATAAATTCATCACTGAATGACTTCAAAAATGTTAATGTTACAAACGAAACCGCATTTTATGCAATGTGTGATTATGAGAAAAAGACATATACAGCAGGCAACAATACATTTGTCAGTTCAATGATGAAATATTCCCATTTAATAAATATAGCAAACGGTTCGGGCTTTTACCAGATATCAAATGAGGTTATAGCTGAAAAAAATAGTTCTGCTATAATCCTGGGTCCTTCGTTTAATACCAGCGATCTTAAGAAAGTACCATATAATTATCTATCCGCAGTCCATAATAAAGATTATTATGAAGCGTTCAGCTATAACATATTTTCAGAACCAAACTTCAGGAACATATATGGCATTCAGTGGATGATTTCTGTTGTATTCGGCATAAATGTAACTATACCGGCATTTCCATTTAATTTAACAGACAACCCTGAACCGTCACAGGTGGCTAACATTGAAGATAGTTAGGGATAGAATTTATTTTTATTTTTTAGCATCGTTGCTGGCTCTTATTTCAGCTTTTATTTTATCACTTGACGTGGGGCCTGTCAGCATACCTGTTTTCGATGTGATTAAATCTATTATGGAGCAGTTTGGTTTTGTTGAAAACGTGAAATTTTCTGATTACATCATTGTAACACAGCTGAGGGAACCTGAAACACTTGGTGCAGCTGCTGTTGGCGCCTCTCTTGGTGTAGGTGGTGCAGTCATTCAGAGCATATTCAGAAATCCCATTTCTGAACCTTACATAACAGGGGTATCCAGCGGTGCTACACTGGGTGCAGTCATTGCAATTGTTTTTGGCCTGACAATTTTCGGCATAGCCACACTTCCGTTGATGGCTTTTATTTTTGCTGTAATTGTAGTAGCTTCGGTTTATATGCTATCGATAAGGCATGGAAGGGCACCACCGCTTGTATTGCTTCTATCTGGCATAGCAATATCTTTATTTGTTTCTTCCTTTGTTGCACTCCTGCTTTATTCGAAGCCAAAATATATAAATTCATTATTTTTCTGGCTCCTTGGCTCTCTCTCAGGCATATCATGGACTGATGATTTAATAGTAGTTCCACTGGTAATATTCACATCAATTGCGCTATTCATCATGTACAGGCAGTTGAATGCCCTGCAACTTGGAGATGTTTATGCCAGGTCAGCAGGGATCAATGTTGAGAAGTCCAAATTAACATCAATGGGATTGACCACCGTTTCTGTGGCTGCATGTGTTTCAATTTCTGGCCTCATAGGCTTTGTTGGCCTCATATTTCCACATGTATCAAGGTTAATTTATGGCGGTTCAAATAAATATGTCATACCTTCTTCTGCTATTCTTGGAGCGACATTTCTTATAATTGCAAATGATATAGCCCATATGGTAATTCCCGGGCAGGTTTTGCCGGTTGGAATCATTACTGGAATTATAGGTGTTCCGTTTTTTATGATGCTCATGGCAAAAATTTCTAAAAAGGGATATTATAATGCTTGAACTTAAAAATGTATTATTGAAGAGGGGGAATTTGGCTATAGGCCCATTGAATCTTCAAATAAATAAAGGTGAAATTGTTACATTATGCGGGAAAAATGGTTCTGGCAAAACATCAACTCTGCTTGCACTCAACAGAGAGATAAAGCCAGATTCAGGAGAAATTATAATTAATGGCAAAAATTTAAAAACGCTGAAAGTTTATGAAAGTTCAAGGTATATGGGTTACGTCCAGCAGGAACTGCCAGAGCCAATGGGGTTGAGTGTTAAGGATATCATGGAAATAAATGGGTTTACCAGAGAATATAATTATGGTGATTTATACAGTTCAATGGAAATGTGTGGTGTTGAACAGTTCATAGGCCGTGATTATGCAACCCTGAGTGGAGGTGAAAAACGTATGGTGATGATTGCCGCTGCAATATACCAGAATTCTGAATACCTTCTTCTTGATGAGCCTTCTTCTTTTCTGGACATTGATAAGGTTATTATTCTCATAAAAATCCTTAAAAATTTAAAAAAAAGTGGAAAGGGCATTCTCCTGGTACTGCATGATATAAATCTTGCTTACTCAATTTCAGATTCTATTGTACTTATGAAAGATGGCAAAATCGTATCTTCAGGAGCAAGGGATATAGCTATAAATATAAAAAACCTTGAATTGGCATATGATACAAAATTCAAAAAATATATGTCTCCAGAAGGGCTCAGGTTTTATCCCGCTGAACATGAGGCAGATTTATAGATATGTGTTTTAAATCTGATTCAGTAAATGTGTAATTTTAAAGATATAAATGCTGTGTACTCAGTGTTTTGATTATGATATTTTTTCTTATTCAATAATAGATTAGGCACATACATCTGAATGTTCATTCATTTATAATGAAATAAGAGGATATCACAGCATATACACTGGAAATGGCCACACGTAGGCCATTCAGAACATCAACAGGCACATTGCTTATTGATAAATTCCATTATCTCTGTATTTTAATAGGTACCATTTTCCATCATGCAATTGGCAATTCTATCATAACAGGAGATTTTATATTTACATAGGATTATGAAAACAACCATGCTTGTTTATTCTTATTATTGCAGAGTACGTATAAAATATTTAATATAACCATAATGATGCTATTAATAACATTAATATAGCCATATATTATTAAAAATCCAAATCATATGTGATAAAAATGGATGGCAGGGAATACCGGATAATATTAAATGAAATTTCAGTAATTTCTATAATTTTATCATTTGCTTTATGGGGATTCTATGGTTATTTTAATATCTATGCAATAGCCCTGGAATCGTTTTTTATAATATTTTCATTTATATTCTTATTTTTATCAAATCTTAATTGTGAAATAGAATACCATAAGAATTATTTCTATCTTTTGAGATATTTACTTTTTGCCTTGCCGGCTTTAATGATTATGGCACTGATCAATAACATTTATCTTAAGATTATCCTTATTATCCTGATAATTGCAGCACTGGTTTTTGTGAGGCAGTATTATGATAAAAATAATTATCAGATAATAGACAGCAATCCGTTTATCAAAAAAAATGTCCGTAAAATTTCACTATTGATTATTTTAGCAGTATCAGCAGGAATAGTGCTTACCACTTTTTTCATAAAATTTGCAGTTGATGATGAGTACTTAATAGATATTTACTCTGCAAAACAATTTTTAAATGGCTTAAACCCATATCTTCATTCAACTACTGCAAACCTTTATGCTGTCTTTAAAAATTTTAACCTTGATTATATAACACCGACAACAAATGGAAATGCAATAACATTCATGGGATACCCTGCCCTGGCTTTTCTTGCATATGTGCCATATTTTTTTATAGGCAAGCTGGATAATACAATAATAGGTTTATTTTCAATTATACCAATAGTACTTGTATATAAGAAGTTTCAGGATAAAAGAATAGCATTGCTTGCCATAATGGCAATATTGTTGAATTTTATATACTTATATTCTGCAGCAGATGCTGTCATAGGAATACTTTGGGTTTCATTTTTGATGGTTTCATATTATTTTATTTACAAAAACCCAATTTTATCTGGAATATTTTTTGGACTATCAATATCCGCAAAGCAGTTTGCTGTTTTTATTTTCCCATTTATGATATATATGATTTATCGGGAAAAGGGTTTAAAAAAAGCTTTGCAGTGGTTTTTGATAGCAACGGCTATTTTCTTAACAATAAATGCTTATTTTATTATTTTAAGTCCGGTTATATATATTAAAGATATACTATCTCCTGAATTAGACCATCTTATAGGTTTCGGTTATGGAATATCACAAATTGCATTTCTTGGTTATTTATATATTCCTGAATTCATTTTTACGATCTCCCTTTTCGTGGTGTTTGGAATTTCAATACTTGTTTATATAAAGTATTATGATTTGATGAAGTATGAATTATTTACATTTCCCATTTTAATGTTCTTTTTCAATTACAGAGTATTGCCTGGATATTTCATATACTGGCCAATCTTATCATTATTGGTTATTGAAGACATAAAATATGGCAAAAAAGTTGCAAATATCAAGAATATTAAAATTAATAGCAAACAATTGAAAAAAATTGCATATACATCATTAATTTTTATTGTAATAATAGCTGTTATATTTTCAGGCATTAATTATTACCATACAGAGAAAGTGGATATAAATTCTATACATCCAGAAATTAAAAATAACAATATAAGCAGCATAGAAATTAATTTGACATATCAAGGAAATTTAAACGAAAATCTCTATTTCCGTGCGATAGTCAATGAAACGAACTATAACGGATATTTATTTAATGTAAGCAATGATTCTATATATCCTGGCCAGACAAAGACATTTTGCTTAACTCCAGTGAGAGGAGAAACTATACCTGCAAATGTTACTCTAAAAATAATAGTATATAATAATACAAATCTTGGTTATGCAACATATAAAATCAATGATTATACGGTAACGAAGCTTAAAAATATAATGGTTATGCCACCTAAATATACAGTATCATTAAGCAGAGTTTGATTTTATTCAAGGAATAAAAAACATGGGAATTATGCCGATAACACTGGATAAATTAAATAGGGCATTATCGATACACTTTTTAATGGCAATGAAATCTAATAATATTAAATACAGGCCTGTAAATAATTAAAATATTTATAAGATTGGATATTTAAAAAATTATAAAATACAATAAATAGTGTTAACATGAAAAGTAAACCGTCAATTAAAATCATATATGCTATAGGTTCAAGAGTGAAATGAAATGGCAAGTTTATATTATATTATAATTCCAATATTAATTTTTGTTCCACCTATCATTATATTGTTCTTCCAGTTGCTTTATTATCACATTGCGGAAAAATTTAAGTATAATACAGCTAAAATTGATGATTTCCCATATTTATCTATACTTGTTCCAACAAAAGGCGAAAGTGTTGAGACAATAAATGGTTTAATAGAGAATGTATTTCAAACTGCATGGGACAAATCCAGAATTGAAATAATAATAATTTCAGATGACCGAGAAAATCATTATGATGAAATTAAATCAAATCTGATTGTACCAGACGGCATAAGTGTTGAATTATTCAGAAGGGGAAAAAATAGAGTTGGATATAAGAGCGGTGCTTTGCT
>JAVYST010000065.1:0-5243 GCA_038729085.1 Ferroplasma sp.
GAATCCTGAAAATAGCAGCCCTTTCCTGATACAATTTTTAAAGGTTTCCAGCCCTTTTGCCTGCTCCATGTTACAAATGTATTTTCCGTTGTACTGTTAATTCTACTCAAATCATTGCTGATTTCCATAGTGATTGTAATTTAAATTTATATATAAATATTATTGCAAAAATAACGTTAATGTATCAATTATATTAAGAAAAAAGAAATAAATTCCTATTAAATGCATATAAATTGATATTTTTATCAGCATCAGTTTTAACCACTTTAGAAAAAAATAATATTCCTATTTGTTATTGCTGCTTATGGATGAAAAAGATCGGGAAATATTGGAATATATGATGAAGTTGAAGACAAACAATCTCCAGATACTCGCAGATAGTGTTAAAATATCAAAATCCTCTGTGCAGAAAAGGATAAAAAAAATGGAGGATGACGGCCTGATAAAGGGGTTTGTACCGGAACTTGACGATACTAAACTGCCTGAAATCCTTACAGCCGTATCCATGATTAAGGGCAGATATGGCCCAAATTACGCAGAGGAAATAGGAAAACAGATCTCAGCCATAGAGGGAATATGCATAGTTTACTCAGTTCTTGGAGAATATGACTTTTTAGCTGTTATAAAGGCCAGAGGAAGAAAAGACCTTGAAATTATTATAAAGGAAATTTCTGCAATTGAACAGGTTGAGAGAAGCAATACTATAACTGTACTGTCAACAAAGCTTGAAGACCTGACGGCTTTCTATCGGCTATAAAAGGTAAATAAGTTAAGCATGATAAGGCTTAATAACCGGCTGTTCCATTTATCACAGCATGTGGAAGATAGTTTTTTTCTATAACTCTTCTGTCATCATCAGTGATTTTTATATCTAAGGCCTCAATATCATCATCAATGTATTCTGGCTTTGTCGCACCTATTACAGGTATAAAACCTTTAGAAAGTATGTATGCAAGGGCTACCTGCGACACTTTGGCACCTTTCTGTTTTGATAGCTCTTCAATGGCTTCGAGGACATCAAAATCATAAGCCTTAAAATAACGTCCTTTCATGGCCGGGTAGCTTTCTGTTCTTACAGTTTCATTGTTTCCATTCCTGGAGTATTTGCCTGAAAGGAAGCCAGCTGCTATTGGCGAGAATGGGGAATATGCAATTTTATGTTTGTTGCAAAATGGTATAGCATCACGCTCATCTTCCCTGTAAACAGCATTATAATGATTCTGCAGAATTGCGGGTTTAAAATTATGCTTTAAATTTGATATTTCATAGAATTCAGCAAGCTGGCTGCCAGAAAAATTGCTCAATCCAGCATAGCAGGTTTTTCCCCACGATATAAAATTGGATAATGTAGTTGCCACGTCATCAAAATCAACATAATCAAAAATTGTGTGGAGAAAATATATATCTACATAGCCAGTTTGCAGGTTTTCCAGGCTTTTATTTATCTCGTGGTTCAATACTGGCCTGCTGAAACCCTGCTCCAGGGCTGAGATTTTTCCACCTCCCTTCGTACTTATTACAAGTTTATCCCTGTAGCCATTTATTGCCCTGCCAATAATTTTTTCCGATTCGCCATTAGAATATATGTTAGCAGTATCTATAAAATTAATGCCGACATCAATTGCTTTTTTAATTATTTTTTCTGCTTTATCGCCATTTGCCATCCATTTAGAACTGCCAAACGACATGCCACCAAGGCACAGCCTTGATACATTTAAATCCGTATAACCTAATTTAATGTATTCCATTATTCAACAATCAAAAATATCATATAAATTTATACTATTATATTCTAATTTTTATCTCTGCGAATGATATATTTCTGATTATTCATATCACTGTCTATGCTCAGTTTTCCCTCTCTTTGGAGGGCGTGTATTCTTGCTTTCATCCTTGATTTTCTTATACGGTTCTTTCTGCAAATTTTAAAAACTTCCTTCAATGGCTTCCCGTCATATTTCAAAATTAATTCATCCATGCCTGTATTTTTATAATATAACAAATTAATCAGAAATAAACCAGTTGCTCCTGCAATGACAGCTGCTGATGCATAGTATGGTATCAACCCAAGTACCAGTATATCTTTTGTAGCAGTGTATTTCCTGCCGTTATTAACTATTTTAACACTTATATGGTCATAACCCATGGGAAGGGCAGAATCAAGCGACATGCCATAATTGGACAGTTTTCCATTTATATACCAGGCAACGGTTAAATTTTTTGTATTATTTCCTGAGATAAATACCGTAAATTTTCCATTTATTTCCTTTATCATTACTGTTTTTACCACTACAACAGGTTCTCTTATTACAGTATTATTGAAATCGAATAGATATTTTTCCTTAACAGTATAACCTGCTTCATTCTGTGCTGTAACATTGATTAAATATCTCCCGGTAGGAAGGCCTGTGAAATTGAATATCAATACATTATTGTCCACTGTATAATTTTTATTTGAAAAATTGGCAGAAATACTGTAATTTAGCCTTGATGATATGTTAAAAGTGATTGTTGTATTCTCATATTTTACTATTTCATGTATCTGATTTATTGTTATGATATACGGTGATGAAATATTCACATCTGAATAAAGTTTGAAATTCTTATTTTTTGCAATTAAAAGAGAGTTATTTGAATACGAAATCGTTCCTTCATAATATGCTATTTCTGTATTGGCCAATTTATGTGAATTATAAGCATAGATAGTATTGTTATTTACCAGTATTCTGCTGCCCACGAATTTCAGGTTGTAAAAAATCTCATTATTATAATTTTCAATAATTGAATTATTTTCCATCATGGATAGGAGGCCATTATTTAAAGGAATGTATATTATGCTATAATTTTCAGAGATATTTAGATATTTATGGGAAGAAAGGATTATGTTAGAATTGATTGTATAATTGATTATTCTGCTATTATTAAGTGCACTTATTGTGATATCATTGCCAGAATGTACTGAAAGCAATTGCTGGGCTGGAATCCTGACAGCCTCATTCGATTTTGGAAAATAGAAGGTTCCATTGGTATTGAATAATACATAATTATCATGAAAAATTAAAAGATGGTTTAAATGGCTTGTAAATTGTGCCTCTCTAGATTTTAAATTTGTTTTATTAATTTCCAATATATGCATTGTATTTCCAGAATTCGCATAATAAACTATATAAGAGCCATAATTAATAAGTGATATGTTTCCATAGCTTTGATTTGCAAAATGGCCGATAACAGTACTTTTATTGTCAATGTAATTGTAAGCAATCAGGCCGTAGGTTTTATTTATATATATTATCGAATTTAAATAAGTATCTACATAGGCATTATCCATGTTATCGTATGAATAGTTAAAATTGCCCTGATATTTAAGTGTGTAATTTCCTTTTACGTAGTTAGATGGCACTATAAAATTTTTAAAATTTATTGGCTTAATTGGGCCTATAGTCTGGTTTGAATAATTCCCTCCAAAAGAAAATGTGAGTTTATTTTGGGTAAAGGGATGTTTTAATATTACCATTTGCGGGATAGTAAAATTATTACTGCCCTGATATATAAAAGCGGTTCTGTTAGAATATTTTGATAAAATAATATGGACTGTATATATATGGAACGGTTCAGATAAATTCAATGTATTGTTATATTTCTTTAATCCTTCTACAGTAGTAATGCCATTATTCTCAATTCCATAAACAATGCTTATTAATTTCTGCCCATTCTGCCACAGTATTATATTATTTTCAGTTTCAGAGGATGTTCGGCCATTGTGGTTCCACGAAAGGTTAAAAGCAAACTCCGTATTATTGTATGTACTGAATGTTTCATTATAATATTCTGGTAATTTGCTAAATGTGCATATATTTGTGTTTGATGTGCTATTTGTAATGTTTATCGATTCACTATTATTAATCATTTTAGAATTGTAATTGCCGTTCTGGTTTAACTCTGAAAATGTAAAAGCAAGTATAAAAATTAAGAATAAGATGATGATAATTTTTCGCCGCATTCATGCTAATATATAAAAACTATAAAAATTTTTAATCATAAAAATATTTTTATCTTGCATGCTTTACAAGCAGGACAAGAACTCCTGCAATTCCCGCGAAAATTGCCATGCCATAAACACCAGCGACAAAGGAATGCGTAATTGTTTCCAGGCCGCCAACGACTATTGGCCCAACAGCTCCGCCAAGATTTCCCAGGCCATTGATCAAACCAATGGAAGCGGCAGAACTTTCTCTTGTCAATGATTCCTGCGGTATATTCCAGAATACGGGCAGGAAGGTAAATATTCCAATTGCTGAAACGGTAAAGAAGAAAAATGAAATATAAGCATTGGAAATTGTAAAAGCACTGAGTGCAAGCCCAAAGAACGCAATAAAGAATATAAGGGCCGTGAGCTTTTTTCGATCTCCCTTTCTGTCAGAGTATCTGAGGATGAATATAAGGGCAATAGCAGCGGCTACGTAGGGTATATCAGAAAGAAAACTGGATGTCGCAGCATTGACATGTGCAAATGACTTAATTATTGATGGAAGCCAGATAGAATAGCCATATAGGGCTGTTACCCCAAAGAAATAAACAAGCGTAAGTATTATCACATCAGGTTCCTTCAATGCCTGCTTCCATGGAACTTTTATAGCTTTATTTTTCTCTTCAATATCAAGATCTGACTGAAGTGAATCTTTTTCTTTTGCACTCATCCATTTTGCCTGCCCTGGAAAATCCGTTATAACTATCCATAATATAACCACAGAAATTAGTGCAAGTATTCCTTCGAAGATAAACAGGTATCTCCAGCCCGGGTTGTTGCCATAGGCTGTAAATATTTCTCCAGCGATCAGCCCACCGAATATGCCTGCAACCGGGATTGCAGCATTAAAAAAACTGTTTGCCACTCCTCTTTCTGATTCCACAAACCAGATTCCCATAAAGAACATAACTCCGGCATAGAATGGTGCTTCTGCGATTCCAAGCATAAACCTAAGGGCATACATTTCCGGCACATTCTGGACAAAGCCCGTAACTATAGTTATTATTCCCCACGCTGTAAAAGCAATGGCGAATATCTTTCTTATGCCCACTTTATTTATTCTAAGTGTTGTGAAAACCTGTGGAAGTGCGTAGGCAACAAAGAACAGTGCAGATGCAATACCGGCAATCAGGTCTGCTGATGATGCTGGTGCACCTATGTCTGTAAACATTCCTGCCGATATGGCATATGAGAGGTTAACCCGATCCAGGAAATT
>JAVYST010000066.1:0-4732 GCA_038729085.1 Ferroplasma sp.
TCCAGCAAATTATTCAAAATCAATTAAAATTCTGCCAACCACATTTCTTTCCTGCATGCCACGGTATCCTTCATTTATATCATCAAGCTTTATCTTCCTGCCAATAACAGGCTTTATTTTATCAATGCTGAGTTTCAGCGCATTTTTTAAGTCTTCCTTTGTTGAGCTTATGCTTCCCTTTATTGTGTTTCCTTTCAATATAATCAGGCCTAATTGCAGTTCTACTGCTTCTGGCTTAAGATTGCCTATAACCACCATTCTTCCGCCGGGCTTCAGGCTTTTCAGGCTTTTATTGAATGTTGCAATGCCAACATTTTCAAGAGCTATGTCAACACCATCGCCAGTTATTTTCTTAATATCCTTATTATAATCATTTTCCGGTGAAACAATATATTCTGCACCAAGCTTATAGAGCTCCTCTTCCTTCCACTTTGAACCGGTCTCAGCAATTGGATGGCCACCAAGTGCTTTGACCATTTCTATGGCATTTGAACCAACACCGCCACCTGCACCGGTAATTAAAACATAATCGCCTTTTTTGATTTTTCCCATGCGTGATACTGCATGGTATAGCATTGCAATCACACAGGCTGCTATAGGTACAGTTTCATCAGGTACGCCTTCTGGAACTTTTACAATAGAATTCTGGCTTGCATTCACATATTTAGAATAGCCACCGTTTACCGATTCACCATATCCAAGTTTATATGGGCAAAGGTTTTCATTTCCTGATTTGCAGTATTCGCATTTTCCGCATGGAATATAAATGAGGCTTGAAACTGTATCGCCGATTCTGAAGCCAGTGACATTCTTTCCGATTTTTATTATTCTCCCGCCTATTTCATGGCCCGGTATAACTGGAAGCTTAACCCTTGGCTGAAAGCCATCCCTTGTTAAAATATCACGGTAGCATACGCCAGCATATCTCTGTTCTATTGTTACCTCATCATCTGATGGCTCAGGCAATTCATAATCCATTATTTTTAAATCTGATTTCAACTGTTCCAGAAAAGCTGCTTTCATAAATTATAATAAAATTAATATATTTAAAAATTGTTAAATTTAAAAATCAATCCTGGTTTTCTGTTTCTTCAATGGCTTTGCCGACCTTGGATTTCCTTTTTCCATGTGTTGCTTCCATGGCATTCTCCTCCAGTGTTTTATCCTTTGTTTCAAATGATAATAAATAAAGTACAACTCCACCTATTATTACCATTACCATGTCATAGATGAATGAGTAGAATAAGCCTATAAAAGCATATAATGTTAAAGCTGGAAGTGCCAGGCCGAATTCAAATAGCTTCTCCCATCCAACTGCAAGCCCACGCGATTTTGTTGTTGATACCTCTGCTGCTGGAAGATACTGGAGCGTTCCAACAAGCCCAACATTTATGAAGAAGAACATGCCAAACATGGATACAACAAGTGGAATTGTCATGGCATGGTATATGTCTGCAACCATGAGCACTGCAAGCGGTATGGCACCAAGCACAAAGCCAAGCAATCCCATGAGCCGCCTTCCAACACGGTCTATGACTATCAATGTTAGAACAACGCCAAATGTTCCAACTATATCTATTATCAATGTGCCTTCTTCTGCAAAGAATGCTGTTGCACCAAGATTTTCCAGTACAACACTGGCATAAACACTTACCAGATTCACGGTGAGTGCATATGCTGCGCCAATCCAGAATATATATGCAACGGTTTTCTTATTTTTTGAATTGAAGAATTCATGCATATTTTCCTTTATAGATTGTGGTTTTTCCACAACTATTTTGTCTGGATCTATGAGTATTCCTTCCTTTTTTAATTTCTTCAATATTTTTGGTATCAAATCTTCCCTGCCGGATGCTTTTGCCCATCTCAACGATGCAGGCATGTCAAACCTCAATCCAAAGAGTATAATTGCAGGCACTGCAGCTATAAGGAAATCGTATCTCCATGCAAGAAGTACGCCAACATAATATGTGAATAACATTCCTATTGCGACTGTTGCAATAGTGCCAAACATAAAGAATAATTTTTCTGTTGAAAGAAGCCCGCCTCTTCTATTTGAAGGAGAATATTCAGATAAAAGCGGTACAGCCGCAGCATAATCCATTCCTATAAATATCCCAAGTGCAAGCCGCATTATGAAATATTCGTAATAGCCAGTTACAACTGCACTGAGTACTGCAAATACAGCCATGCCTATTGTATCATAAAGGAATATCTGTTTTCGACCTATTGCATCAGACGCTATTCCACCAAGTATTGCACCGCCTGCTACGCCTACCCAGTATGCAGCTGTTGCAAGTGCAACAAGCACTGGCGGCAGATGGAATAATATTCCAACAGCTATAAGCGATATGGATGCGCCAAATTCATTGAATGCATCCGTGAATGGGCCAAGGGCAGCTGTGACAGCCAATCTCCTCTGAAATTTTCCCACCTTTGCATTATCTATAGCAGAATATGAATCACTATCAATCATAATATAATAGTACGTAATTTTATTTAAATGTTTTTATGATTATACTACTATTTTAAATATATTTATGTTAAATTATACTATAATTTATAAACTATATTATTATCTTATATCAGCAGAGTATTTCCAGCAACCAGGAATATATTTCATCCTGGCATTAATGCATATAATGCAAAGTATGCATGGTTCATTTAGAAATGGGCAAAAAGAGTTTGAATAAAAGGCATTTCCAGAATCATTTTGCCATTGAATAGCTGTACTTACAGGTTTAAGCATGATAAAGTTTCATGCTTATAGAGTTAATAGAAACCATGTAAAATTGTAGTAAAGTATATTATTGCATTAATAATTCAATATTATGACAAATGTTGTACTTGAAACGTCTCTTGGAGATATAGAAATTGAGCTATTTGATAATGATATGCCAGTAACTGCCGGCAATTTTAAAAAATTGGTTGAGCAGGGATTTTATAACAATACAATATTTCACAGGGTTATACCAGATTTCATGATACAGGGCGGAGACCCAACTGGAACCGGCATGGGCGGCCCTGGATATAAAATAAAAGATGAGTTTTCCAAGAACAATAAAAATGACAGGGGAACAATAGCAATGGCAAATGCTGGCCCGAACACAGGAGGCTCACAGTTCTTTATCAATGTTGTGAACAATAATTACCTGGATAAAATGCATCCAGTTTTTGGAAAGGTGGTAAAAGGCCTTGATGTTGCAGATAAAATAAGCAAGGTTAAAAGGGACAGAAACGATAAGCCTGTTGAAAAGATAACAATTAAAAAAGCAAGAATAAAATAAAAATCTCATTTTCTCATTTTTAAATATATATGGAAAACATTCTTTTAACATTTCATGTTTTTTGACTATGGCAATTCTAAAAATATTCAGGACCACTGAAAATTATATAACAGAGTTATTATCAAATTACAGTGTGGACAGGCTTTTAATCTCTGATGGAATAATACTCGGAAAGGAAATCACTGGATTTGATGTGAAAATACAGCGAGTGCTCACGCCATACCAGCTTGAGAACATACTTATAAGCAGCAGTGAAAGGATGTATTATATTGTAATATCATCAGATATATTTGATTCATGGACACTGCTGGAAGTCCATGAATTATATTATATAATGGAGCAGAAAAAATATAATGGCAGCAGCATAATTCTTGAGCTCTACGGAAGAAAAACTGTGAATGAAATGCTCATGGCGTGATATTATGGGCAGGAGCACACTATCTTCAAGGTCAAAGGTGAAGGAGATGGAGGATGAAATATTTTCCATGTCCATTTCAATGAAAGGCGATGATATAAAAATACTCAGGAATATATTATCGCTGGCAGAAAAGCATTCAAATGAAATATCAGATTACAATCAGTTTTTTGCAGCCATACTCATAGAAATATACAAGATGAAGAGAAATGAGGACGCTGATAAACGCAACTGGTTCTGATACCATAGAATTATGGTACATTGATGGCAGCAGGATATCGAAAGAATCATTCAGCAACAGGACATGGATCTTTGTTTCCGGATCTGGCTACGACCTTTCAATGCTTGAGAGGAGCCTTGACAGTTCACATTTTCTTTACAGGCATGCATCAATGGAAAATATATATGGAAAAATGGATGGAATACAGATATTCATGCGTTATGGCTCAATAAAAAACATGGCATATTATATAGAAAATTCTTTTGGCTATAAACTTGGCTTATACAATGTTGATGTGAACCCTGTTCTGCGATTCATGGCATCAAGGAAACTCGAATTTTTCCACATAAATTCCATATATGATGATGATCTGGGCATCAGCAATGCAATAATTGTCCCACATGCATCTGGCGGTAAAATAAAGAGTGTGGAGATCAATGGAACCATGTATTATGATAGATTGTTCAGCAGGGTGTTCAGCGCAATTGATAATAGCATTGTTGTCATCTACAGCAATTATAATGGGGAATTTTCAATGCTTCTCCATGAAATGGAAAGGCATGGATATGGAATGTCCAATGAATATTCTCCGGAGAAGGCATTTGATTCATATGGAAGGCATTCATACAGGCCAAAAATTGTGAGGATAAATGGAAAGATATGCATTGATATGAATTCCTTCATATATAAAGAAAGTGGCCTTGCAGGCATAATTGAACTGTCCAGGCTATCATCGCTTCCACCCGAAACTGTTTCTGCTGTAACGCCAGGCACAGTTGTTTCATCCATAGAGGAGAAAGAAGCACTTGA
>JAVYST010000067.1:0-4682 GCA_038729085.1 Ferroplasma sp.
TCTTAATGAAAGCATGACCCTTGACATGAACGAAATACCATAAAAAATAGCCAGCAAATAGAGGAATATTGCAGGTGATATATTATCATATTCTTTTCCTATAATGCTTCCATATGTAATTAAGAGGATAAATGGGAAGGCATATGATATATTGCCAAACAGCGCAAACATAACCTTTCCCTGCCTGAGTGATCCGGATGCCGTTGTTATTATTTCCCTGAAGGAATGCCCTTTTTTCCCTGCAGCTTTTATATGTATTTTTCTGCTTAAGAAGTACATCATAATTGCAGAGGATGATGATATAATAAAAAAGATAACAAATGCATATCTTACATTAATATAATCTACTATAAATCCCTCAACAAGGACTCCAAAAATAAGGCTTAATGAAAGTGAGGCGGTGTATGAAGCTATGTAATTATCTCTCTTTCCTGGTGGAGCAATGATGTTTGTAATAGTAAGCAAAAGTGGTTGCACCACTCCCATAGAAATACCAGTAATGGTTGAGAGAATCAGAACCATATATATGTTCCTGGAAAAAATATAGGCAAATATGCCAGCTGACATTATGATTAAGAATATTAATACAATTTTTGGCGTTTTATCAACGCCTATTCTTCCATTTATGAATATGTTTGAAATTATTGCACCTATGCCATATAATGTTGCTGTCAATCCCACAAAGAATATATCAGCGTCAATAACATATCTGGTAAATATCGGAACAATTGTCATGAGCATATTAGTTGAGGAGCGCATTGTGAATGTTACTGAAAGAAGCATAACGAGGTTGATGATTGCAAGTTTAGCGCTGTTCACGTTCATAGGGTTGCAATTGTAAGGCAATATATAACTATTTGATATAATGAAAAATTTATAATAAGGGCAATTAAAATTTATAAATCATTGATAATACTAATATTAATTGCATTCCCGATAAAGTTTTATGTTTTTTAAGTATTGCTATGCATGGCAAAAAAAATAGGAATAATTGGTTCTGGAATTATGGGGCAGGGCATTGCCCAGGTTTTTATCAAAAATGGATATGATACAGTACTTGTGGATATAAATGAGGATATACTTGGAAAGGCAAGAACAGCAATAGCCAGCGGCAAGTATGGCTTTTCCCGATTGGTAGAAAAAGGGGCTATAACAGAAAAAGATAAAGAAAAGTATATGTCAAACCTCAGGACAAGCGTTAACTATTCTGATTTAAATGACAGAGATTTCGTTATTGAGGCAGTGCCTGAAATACAGAAACTCAAAATGGCAGTAGTAGAAAATATTGAAAAAAATGTTCCTGAAAATACCATAATAGCATCAAATACATCTGGAATTTTAATTTCGGAAATTGGACGGAATTTGCAGAATAAGTCGAGAATGATAGGCATGCACTGGTTCAATCCAGCACCAATCATGAAATTGGTAGAGGTTGCCAGAACAAAATTCACTTCAGAAACCACTGTTTCTGCCGTAATAGAGCTTTCAAAATCGCTTGGAAAAGAACCAGTCGTTGTTAAGGATTATCCCGGATTCTTCACAACAAATTTTGTCCAGTCCTGGCTTCAGGAATCCATAAGGCTCAATGAGCTTGGAGTTGCATCCAGAGAAGATATAGATAAAATGGCCAGGCTTGGCTTTGGATTTCCAATGGGCCCTTTTGAACTTATGGATATAATAGGCCTTGATACAGTAAAAGAAATTGGTGAATACCTCTATTCTGAAACTGGTGATATGGCTAAATTGCCGCTCAATAGCCTGAAGGAAATGGTATATTCTGGGTATACAGGCAACAAAAAAATTAAAAATAACAGCAATGGCGGCTGGTATGACGTGGAATAAAAATATCTATTATTCTTTGTTAATTTCATGATACAGGTGGTTTACCATTTCTTTCAGGAGTTCGAACCCAATTTTCTGTGCATCCTCAGAGCCCGGCAGTGTTATAATTATCTTTTTTTGGTAAATAAACAGTGAGCTATCTGACATATATGGAAATGTTCCACCAGACCTGTATCTGAAAAGTTCGCCAAAGCCACGCATTTCTTTATCAGCTATTTTGCGTATGGCTGTTGAAGTCTGGTCAAGCCTAGAAGCCCCTGTTCCGCCAATGTAGATGAAAACATCTGTACTGTTGTATGAGTTAAAAAGCTCAGATAAGATTGAAACTTCATTATCTTTTACCAGTGCCCTTTCTGCATTATTGCCTACCATGGATGCCATAAGTGATCCAGAAATGTCATTCTCTTCAGTTCTTGATGAAGATACTGTTATAATCTTGTATGCCAGATTGTATCTGATATCATCATGATGCAGGAAACTCACCCTTTTTTTTATACACTACATGTATATTGCCAATTTCTGTATCAGGATAATTTCCCGTTTCGTCCTTTTCAAGATATTTTACCATATCCCATATTGTTAAAAGTGCAGTTTCAACACCACTCAATGCTTCCATTTCAACACCGGTTCTATATATTGCCTTTACTGTACAGAATACCTCTATTCTATATTCTTCAATTTTGAAATCAAAATCTATAGACATAACTGGAATTGGATGGCAATATGGTATTATCCCGGAAGTATTCTTCACCGCCATAGTGCCAGCGATTCTGGCAGTTTCAATTGTATCGCCTTTTTTTACCTTCCTGGCAATTATTGTTTTTATAGTCGAGCCTTTTAACGTTATCTCACCGGTTGCCCTGGCCTCCCTGCTTACAGTTTCTTTATCTGTAATATCTATCATAAGTGTATATTAAGTATACATACTAAAATGTTTAGAAAATACAATAGTGGAAGATTATTTGCCATTTCACTTTTGCCCGCTTTTCCTGCATTGCAGTGATAGTTGATGCATATTTTGGGTCAATAGATAATTCAAGTTAAGAGAATAATCCTATCCAACATAATTATTGCCAGCAAAACTCCTGTTAAAATGAGAATCCATGGGTTAATTGCTGGAAGCCTGTTAACTTAAAAATTATAAACAAAGAGCATGGGCCAGCTTATTTTTTCTTTACCGGCAATTATATAACAATACATATAAGGAAATATATTGAAATCAATCAGAATTAATTATAAGCCTCAATATCATAACCTTTATAAATATTTGATTGGATCTGTTTTAAAATATTCACTTTAATGTATTTCTATAGATTTAGATATAATCATCCCGTTTCACTATATTTTCTGGATGCCCTTCCATATAATTCTTAATATTCTTGCAGGCTCTTTCCAGCGGAAATGTTATATTATCTGAAATGCCAGCAATATGTGGAGTTATAATTACATTATCTGGAATTTTTTCCGTAATATTTCTTTCATTCCACCACACATCTGTTAAATAAAAAAACTTCCTGTTCTGATTTAAATAAGAAATCATTGAGTCGTGGTCCACTATTTCACCCCTCCCAACATTTATAAGCGCAAATCCCCTGAATTGATCAAGCAATGTTTTATTTACCATATTCTTTGTAAATTTATTAAGTGGAAGTGAAATCAATAGAAAATCTGAACTGGTTATTAATTCATCTATATCCATAAACCTGCTGAAATCATCAGGAACATATGAACGGGAATAGGCGAGGATTTCCATTCCAAATGCATGTGCAAGCCTTGCAGTTTCTCTGCCTATTCCACCATATCCCAGTATTCCTAATTTTTTGCCATATAATGTCAAATAATTATCGGCCTTTGCCCGCAGGTATCTGCCCTTATGTATTTCATTATTTGATATGCATATTTTTCTGGCAAATGCAAGCAGCAGGCCCATTGCAGTTTCAGCAACTGATTCTGAATAACCATCAGCATTGCTTGCAATAATAACATTTTCAGGGATGTTGTTAAAATTTAGATGATTTACCCCTGCAGAAATACTTTGAATAAATTTGGTGTTCTTTCCGATTTTTGGTACACCAGAAAACAGTATGATATCGGCATCATCAGAAAACCCATCAACGGTTTCCAGGCCTGTTATTCTGGTACATATTTCAGAAATATTGTTGTAACTTTTCTCTGCAAAATATTGACTGTTTAACTGCACAGATACTTTCATGATACATAATAAGGGTGTTCATTTTAAATTTTTGCAAAATATTGCATCATATACTGAATGGCAGGATGTGTATTATAAGAAACTTTTTGGCTTTATTTACAAATTTTTATTGTATTTATTCTCCGGGCATGCCAGATATTCAGAAAATTATCGTGATAGGCCGGTACTGAGGCCATGCTTAAATATCCATATGTATTATTTTATTCATGGCTGTTAAATTAAAGAGGATTTATGAAGATCGCAGTGGCGAGGATGGAATAAGAGTACTGGTAGACGGATTATGGCCACGGGGCATTTCTAAGGAAAAAGCTGGCATAGATATATGGATGAAGGAACTGGCACCATCCAGTGAATTGCGGAAATGGTATTCACATGATCCAGAGAAATGGCAACAGTTCAGGGAGAAATACATTCATGAACTGTGTGGCAATGAAAAATTAAAAGAATTGTTTTCGCTTACAGATAAATCAAATGTTACAATTCTTATTTCCTCAAAGGATATGGAAATCAGCAATGGTGAAGTGCTTTTAGAGTTGATAAATAACAGAAGCATATTCAATCAAAATTGTGGCAATGCATAGGAGAATAAGTACCATATATTGATTATTTTTTAAAAAAATTATTGGCA
>JAVYST010000068.1:0-4323 GCA_038729085.1 Ferroplasma sp.
AGATGTAATTATAACTTATAAATGCTTAAAATTTTCTATATATATCTGAACCAGGACGATCCGAAAAAATCTACAATGAAAAAACTTGAACGATACAATCTTGTGAAGCGGATCAATTTATCACAGCTTTATAATAAGCTTTATCTTACGCCATATTCAGAAAATTTTCTGCTTTATTCTGATAAAATGCAATTTGACTATAAGGGCCTGGCCATAATTGATGGCTCCTGGAATAAAATTAACACTATAGAAAAAATAAAAGGAAAAAACTCAAGGAAATTGCCACTTCTGCTGCCTGTAAATCCAGTTAATTATGGGAAGCCAGGAAAATTATCATCGCTGGAAGCCCTTGCAGCATCACTTTATATTTTAGGATATGATGAAATGGCTAATGAAGTAATTTCAAAATATTCATGGTCACAGAACTTTATAAAAACTAATATAGAGCCATTGAACGATTATAAAAATTGCAGAAACAACGAGGAATGCATTGAGGCTGAGAGCAACTATTTCTGAATTTTTATCCATTTATTGTTTTCAATTCTGTAAATGCCTGAGGAATATGCACTGAAAATTTTATTTATCTTATCCCTGAATTTTTCAGGTATTGCCGATAGCTCTGTTTTTTCATAAGGAAGTATATGAATGCCTGATACATGCGATAAATCCTCATTTATGTTCATGGCAAATCCTGTTCTTTCCATTGCATATGCCTGCTCATCAGGATCAAGCCTCATTCTGGCCTTCCCGAGCCTGTTTTTAAGCAATCTGATATCGTCATCGCTGTACATTATTTCTCTGGGATTGCCTGAATTTGCCTCTATAAAAAGAAGTATTCCAAGGCATTTTGTGCATTTGCCGCATGGCTTTACAATTCCATGGTCTTCGTGGCATGAATGGCATGAACGCTGGAGCAGAAAAAGATCGTGGTACCTTTCCATCAGAATCCTCTCTTCAAGATATCCGGTGACAGGGTAAACAATAGAATATACTTTAAAATCCATATGCTTTGCATTAAAATATTCTGATATCATTTCATTGAAGTCATGTGTCTGGTCAAATATGCCATAATAATATTTTAAACCGTGGAAATTGCCCATTTCCCTTGGGTCATCAAGCTCATCACCCATAATTACGTTGCCTATTCTGTATTTAATGAGAAGCGGCACCAGAAGAAATATATAAACAGGGAAGATAAAAACCTGCAATGGATAATCATCAGACCTTATATCTATATTTTCTGTCTTAATTATCTTAACATGTTTTGTAATTTCATGATAAAATCGATCAATGTTTGACCACGCCTTCACTGTATTTTGAAAATTTTTCTTATAATTGTCGTAGGCAGTTTTTGCTGTAAGCCAGTGTGAACCAGATTCCTCAAAGTAAAAGGCGTAGTTTTTATCAGGAGGATTGATTTCATTGAATATGCCAAAGGCCAGGAGGCTTTCCTTTCCGCCTGATGACATTATTGCTACTTTATCCGGATCACTGCTATTTTCTGCCATATCATAGAATGGCTCGCTGCAGGCAAGTTCAGTTATGCCACTGGCATTTTCCTCTGTAATGTCTTTTTCTTCAGGTATATATTCATCTTTTATGTAGTCGTAACGCCTGTTTATTATCTTATTTATAAAAACCTCGTGTGCGTTTATTCTCATAAAATCCATTATCATTCTCTTATCAGTTTCGGAAACAGGAAAGTTAAGTGTCAATTTTCTGGAAAAATAGGTAAAATTGATCACAGGCATAGTCAAAATCAATCCAGCTATATTCCGGCTTACATCAATATCCTGATCATATGTGAAGATCAACCGGTATGAAAAATCATCAAATTTTATATTGCCTGTGATTCTTCTTTTTTCAATTGCTGCTATATTCACTTCTATATTTTCAAATGAAATGACTTTATCTATATACATGGGCCATACTTAATTGCAAACTCATTTAAAGCCTTGCTTTTAAAAATAATTAATAGTTTTTATTTTATAAATCAACTATTACATCAGTTATCCTTTCAAACTCTTCAAGAGGGTCAAATACAGGTATTCCAAACTGCTTTTCAAGTTTCAGCTTTTCTTCATTAATTTCATATTTTTCCATATTCTCAGTATTTAATGATATAGCTATAACCTTCTTATTTGATACGAGTTCCAGCACTTTTATATATTTCTCAAGCGGTTCTATTCTATATTCCGGGAAACCATCATAATACATTCTCTTTGGTGCATGTTGGAGTATTATTGCATCAGGCCTCATGGCACCGATTATCTCAAAGCCTCCTGGATAGGCTGGATGCAGTATTGAACCCTGGCCTTCCAGAAACATATATTCTGGCTTCTGTTCAAGCCATGCCTTATATGTTATATATTCAAGCGATCCTGCAACAAAATCATTTATAATAGAATCCATGACCACAGTATATGGAAAACCCTGCATCCATGATGTCTGCCCTGTCCCTATCATGAGGGAATTTTTATGCATCCTGTTCAATGCATTATTAAGGTAAACAGCCGTTGTCCTCTTTCCTATTGCACTGTCAGTGCCCAGTACAGCAATCTTCTTGGATTTTACCTCTTCTATTTTTCCTGTAAATGAATATTCATATTTATTGAACATCTTCCTTACATCTATGATATAAACGCCATTTTTCTTTGCAAGTTGAGAAAATTCTGGATCATCGCTGATATACTGGTGCAGGCCATTCACTATATTCATTCCCATTGATATGGCATCTGAAACGTATTGCCTGTATTCCACTGGAAGGTAACCGCCATCTGTTGCCACGCCTATTATAAGGGTTTCGGCACCAAGCGCCTTTAATTCACCAACAGTGCTGGCAATTTTTATGCCGTCCTGCTTGCCCATCAATACATATCCAGCATCCATGCCAGAATATCTGGAATCAATTACTCCCACAATTTCATATCTTTTGCTGTACCTTACAAGGCCGTTTGCCGTCTTTCCATACGTTGTTGCAAAGCATCCTTCAGAAAGTATTCCTGCTTTTTCCATTATTTATCACTTCCAGTTATTATAATAGCACAGCTATGGCCCTTTGCAAATTTTAGGGCTCCAGCCACAGCAGATGCTGATGCCGGTAGAACAGACAATCCATCATCCCTCATAAACTGTTCAGAAATGTTTTTCATTTCACCATCTGAAACATAAATAGCTTTCCCTTCTGTTCTGTGAAGCACATTCAGTGCGTGCTGCCCATCATAGGATCTGTAAGATATCAGTGGCTCATTTATTTCCGTTTCTATTATATCAGTCTTATTCAGCTCAACTATATTCCTGAATCCATGTATAAATGAGTAAATAATCGGGTTTCCAAATTCTGTGCTTGTTGCAATGAAGTGTGGCATCCTTCCTATTTTTTTCTTTTTGAATAGTTTATAGAAGCCACGGTATATCCCATACAGCGTTGTTCCATTGCCAACAGGCACTGATACAAATTCCGGTGCAAAGCCTAACTGGTTGCATATTTCTATGCCAATATCCGAATATCCCTCTATATCAATAGCACTGTTTGAAGATCCTGGGCTTGCATCGTACCATCTATTTTTCATTGACATATCTCTCATATGCTCAACCATATCCTCATATGCAAGTGGTTCTTCAATCACCGTTGCACCATATTTTTCTATTTCGCTGCGTCTCGAATTTGAGTACTGTGATGGAATGCCGACAATTGCTTTTATTCCATATTTCTGTGCGTAATAGGCTATTGATGCTCCGTAGTTGCCGCAGGTGGCAACAGAAATTTCATTATATCCTTTTGAAATTGCATTTTCAACATGCAACCTTGATATTCTGTCTTTCTGTGTTCCTGTTGGATTTGAACCTTCATATTTTATAAACCATAAGGACTCCTTTAAAAAATTTCCAATATCATACTCCCTTAACAGTGGACTACCTGGAGGCTTGTCTTCTGATTCTATTTCCATTTCTTTCACGGATGTATATATAATATTATTTTGTATATAAGTTTTGTGCGCTTAAATACTAATCTCTAATTATTTCAAGATTTTTTTCATCTGCAATTTTATTAATCATATCCTTCACCCGCCCTTTTGTTCCATGGCTGTCCATAAAAAAACCAGCGCAGTTTTCTGTTTTATTTACAGCACTTTCAATCTCATTATAACTTATAAAATCATGAACATATTTGGCTATTATATGGCCTATATTGATCTTATTTTCAAAAAAATATGAACTTATTTTTGGCGCATAATGGCCGCCGCCAACAGCTACATAATTCTTATAATTTTCATTTTTGTGCTCAATAACAGCGCGTGCCATCAATTCCTGTATATCTTC
>JAVYST010000069.1:0-4220 GCA_038729085.1 Ferroplasma sp.
GTTGCAAAAAAATAATTTATAGTTTTTCCTTTCTATTTCTTTCCTGATCCTGCAATTTTTTCCAGTCCATTTTTCCTGTAGCTGTTTTTGGTGTGGATTCAACTATCTCAACAATATGTGGATATTTATATCCCCCTATCTGGGTTTTTGCCCATGAAACAATTTCTTCCGGGCTTATTCTGCCCCTGTATTCCGGCCTTAAAACTATAAAAGCCTTCACTTCTTCGCCTACCCTCATATCAGGTGTGCCAACAGTGCATGCCTCCAGTATTGCATGGTGTTTGAGCATCAGGCTATCAATTTCAGCCGGCCATACTTTAAAGCCGGCCCTGTTTATCATTCTTTTTAACCTGTCTACAACAAAGAATGAACCTTCATTATCCATATAGCCAATATCACCAGTCCTGAGAAATTGTTTTCCTTCAATTTTTATAAATGCATTTCTGGTCTCTTCCGGCTTATTCAAATAACCTTTGAAGACGCTTGGGCCATGAACCACTATCTCGCCAATTCCACTATCAAGCACACTGCCATTTTCCGGGTCTATTATTTTAGCATCATAGCCAAATTGTGGAATTCCAATGCATTTAAGCTTCCTATGCTCCGGCGGGTTAATATGGGTCTGCCCCATGGCCTCTGTCATTCCATAGCCTTCAACAAATGGAATGCCAAAAAGTTCCTCTATTTTTTCTGTGAGTATTTCAGGCATGGCCGCACCTCCTCCACCAATAAACCTTATGGATGAAAAATCCCTGCTTCCTAAATTTTTCTGGTTCAACAGATCTATAACCATTGGTGTAACAGAAACAAAATGCGTTATCCTGAATTTTTCAATTGACTGTATAGCAGCCTCACTGTTCCATCTGGTGAGCGGAATAACTGTACCTCCAGAATAAATTGGGGAGAGGAGGGAGAATGCCAGCCCTGTCACGTGGAATAATGGTGCTGCTGCAAGCTCAATGGCTGCACTGGTAAGCCGCCTCCAGTATGATGCACCCATGGCATTGGCTATGACTGTTTTATTTGTATGTATGCATCCTCTTGGTATTCCAGTAGTTCCTGAGGTATATGCAATAAGTGCTTCATCATCTGGCCCTGATGCTGGCTCATCAAAGGGGAAATAGCTTTTGATGGCGCCATTCCAGTTCAGGCCTTCTGGTTCATGAACCTCTTTTATGAAATCCGGCACTGGAATTTCAGGATTATTTATGTAATCATTCAATGAACCGCAGACAACTGGAATTTTAAATTCTTTATTTAATTCAAATGGAATTTTTGATACCTCTGAAGTGGTTATTATCATTTTCAGGCCAGTTTCATTTTTTATATATCTGGCAGTTTCCAGGTCAAGTGCCGGGCTCATCAATACTATTGTAGCCCCTGACTCTGCAATGGCAAAGAAAGAAATTATAAATTGTGGCGAGTTCTGCATCATGAGGCCCACCCTATCACCTTTTCCTATATTTTTATCTGATATATATGATGCAAGGTTCCGTGCGCTTTCCATAATATAGCTATATTTTAATCTGTTGCCATAAAATATAACTGCATCCTTATTGCTATAAAACTTTCCTGGCACAGTCAAAATATTTGATATTCCATATTCCGGGTAATCTATGGTATATGGAAGATATGCTGGCCAGATCTTTAACCACTTATAATTCTCCATGCATGAAATAATATAAATTATACTTAAATATTGCCAATGGGAAAATAGTAAATAAAAGTTCAGGAATTCAATCTCATTTATATGCCTGCATTTCACTTTAGAAGGCAAAACTGCCATGATTAAAGCATAAAAATGTCCTGCTGAATAATATTATATACAGCATGCTTATCAATAATTATGGTTATTTCTGTTGATGAATATTTAAAAAGCCTTAATGATGGCAGAATTGTATATTACAGGGGAAAACCTGTCCAAAATGTGGCTGTTCACAAAATTCTCAGTGTTCCAGTAAAACACGCTTCATCAATATACAGGCTGCAGCAGGATATAAATTATAAGAAGATGATGTGTTTTAATGATGGGGGAGATGAGATCAGTGCATTTTATAAATTGCCATCAGACGCTGAATCACTGCTTGAAAGGCACAAGCTTATCTATGAAACAACGCGCCTTGGGCGTGGCCAGTTTAATATTGTGAAAGCTATAGGCACTGATGCTATTATGGCACTTCTTTTTGTTTCAAAAAAGATTGATGCAGCACATGGAACTTCATATTATGAACGTGCAAAAAAATTTTATGAATATGCAGCTGCGAATGATTTAAGCCTTTCTCTTGCACAGACCGATGTCAAGGGCAACAGATCATTAAAGCCATCGGAACAGGAAGATAAGGATATGTACCTGCATATAGTTAAAAAGGACAGCAAAGGCATTTACGTATCCGGTGCAAAGGCCCATACAACCCAGTCAATAGCCTCAAATGAAATAATAGCAATTCCAACTCGAAATATGGGTGAAGCGGACAGGGATTATGCCGTGGCCTTTTCAATTCCTGCAAATACAGAGGGCATAACCATGATTGCAAGGCCATTGAAAGAAGTTGAAACAGCATTGAATGACAGGCTTTCAGTTATAGGAAGAGAAAATATAGAAGTGGAAACAATAACTGTTTTTGATAATGTTTTTGTGCCCAATGATAGAATTTTTATGGCCGGCGAATATGAATTTGCAGGGCTTTTAGCTGTCATGTTTCCCACATTCCACAGGTTTACGGCAATATCTTACCGTGCTGCAATGGCAGACTTTCTGATTGGAGTTGCAAGGCTTCTAGCTGATTATAATGGGATAGGCGATAAATCCAATATAAGGCGAAACATTTCAACACTGATCAGCTATAAAGAGGTATTGCGGGCTACGGCTATTGCAGCCTCGCATGATTTTGCCATGGATAAAGATTCAAAAATTGCAATACCAAATATCATATATACTAATGTTGGAAAACTTTACGCAAACGAAAATTATACAGATGTTGTTAAAAACATTGTGGATATTGCAGGCGGCCTGGTTGCAACAATGCCTTCCAGCGAAGATTTTGACAATCCAGTGGAAAGTGCTTACCTGTTAAAATATTTAAAAGGAAGAAGTGGAAAAGAAACAGTGGAACGTTTACATTTGATAGAAACATTGCGTGAATTTATATCATCAATGGGGAGCCTTTACCTTGCTGGAATGATTCATGCTGAGGGTTCAATAGAAGCAAGCATTATGGAACTTTGCAGATCTTATGATTACACAGGGAGCATAGATCTCGCAAAATTTGCATCAGGAATAAATAAGGAACTGAAAAAATAATATTTGAATTTTATAATCTAAATATTTTTTCCATGCCTTCCCTTTCCACTTAAAAATTCATCTGCACCCTTAATTGCTGTACCGGACTGAAGCGTTTCCCTGCCATATACTGCTTCAATAGCCAGCCCATATTTGAGATCATGGTCTATTCCTGTATAAGCTGCTTCTCTATCGTTGTTCATAGTTATCTGTGGAAAAGAGTCGATCTGCCTCGCCAGCCCCAGGGCGAAATCAAGGGCGCCTCCATGTTCAGCAAGATAATTGACCAGCCCAATGCGGTATGCCTCGCCTGCATCAATTAATTTTCCTGTTAAAATCATATCCATTGCCCTGCCAAATCCTATTATGCGTGGCAAGCGCTGTGTACCTCCATCTATCAAAGGAACTCCAAAACGCCGCTCGAGAAAGCCAAAGCTTGAGTCCTTATCTGCGACTCGAATGTCTGCAGCAAGGGCCATTTCAAGGCCGCCAGCTACACAGTATCCAGAAATCGCAGCTATCACCGGTTTTGAAATATACATTCTTGTGAATCCCATGGGCCCATTTTTATTCATGGCATCATCACTCATTTTAACCACATCATTGAGGTCTGCACCGGCACAGAATGTATCACCATTGCCCGTTAAAATTGCAATATGCTGGTTTATATCGGTATTGAATTCATTGAAGGCAGCCTCCAGTTCCATTGACGTGTTGTGGTCAACAGCATTTTTTTTCTCTATTCTATTTATTTTTATAACCGTGATATGCCCATGCTTTTCTATTATAATATTAGCCATATGACATAAATATTTTTTCTGTATAAATATATTTATGATATATAGTTTCTATAAAACATATTATTTAACAAATTATTGTATTTGCATGCCAAAAATTTATTGCATTGATATAAAAATATTTATATGGCTGAGGAATACAT
>JAVYST010000070.1:0-4133 GCA_038729085.1 Ferroplasma sp.
ATGTATTTATCAGAAAAACTCGAAGAATTTGATAAGCTAACGGATAAGCCTCATATGCATTGGCCATTGCATCGAAAATATAAAAATGGACCATTAAAATTGCTTAATAAAAAATCAAAAAGATAAATTTTAAAACTTAATATCTATTTCATAAATTTTAAGACTCTGTCCCTTATTTCCGCAGGTGCCTGTTTTATTGCTTTCTGTAAAATCTGCATATCTCTATTTTTAATATAGTCAGGAAGCCTGGAATTTGCTTTTAATCTTAATGAAACAAAGTCTTTTAATTTTTCATCACTTAAATTTGATGTGATGCCCAGGTTTGTTAAACATAATTTCAGATAGTTGTCATCTGTGGCTTTTCTCATGTCTGTTATCATGCTTTCCAGTTCTTCAACTATTTCCTCAGGTTTCTTATTGAAAAGTTCACCGAATATTTTATTCATTTCATTTTCTCTATCCTTATCATCCATTTCTGAAATCTCAACAGTAGTTTTTATTACCATATATTTAATAGTGGCTCATATTATAAGTAATTTAATATTATTTTAAAATTGAATACAAACTGTTGCCGAATCTGGTATTCAAATGACGTTTAAGTATACAGGTGGAGGCAAATGCCTGCCGAGGTTTATTTTCTGTTCCACCAACATTAAACGCCAGTTAAATTGCTGTTTCACACGAAATTATATTATAAGTGTAAATTCTTCCAGTTTATCAGGTCTTCATCACTCAATGATCTGATCTCGAGGTTCTCAAGCAAATCTGTAAAAAGGTCATCACTTATATAACCAGTATAAACCTTATCCTCACTGTGCCTGAACAGTGCTGCTTTAAGAGCACTTGTTGCCATTGCAGTTCCAAGTTTTGTATCCTCTGCTGCATCATCTTTTATCTGCTTTGAGAATGTTCCTGTTGTATCCTTCTTTTTAATATCTTTAAGGAAATCATCTGAAGCCGCGTGCAAAAGCTTGCTATGTTCACTGGCCATAACTACTCTGACTTTATAGGTCGGATTGAATTCTATTTTATCATCAGTGACCTTAAACCAATTTACGGCATCATTGGTGAAGAAAACATCTGCAAGAGCCTCTGCAATTTTTTTGGGGTCTGAAAAATCCACTCCTTTGGTTAAATCGTATGTAACAAGAGAGCCATCGGCTGATACTGTTCTGGTTGATGCAATTACTTTGCTTAAGTTACTGTCTTTTTCCATAGTTAACTATACTATAAGCGCCTATAAATATATATTGCCAAACCAGAGAGCTGGGAAATTGCTTAAATTTAAAATGGCATAGTTCATAAACAGAGATAAAACCCGATGTACTTCCCATGGTGAATGGCATGGATTATAATATAACAAAAAATTAGAAAAATATTAATTCTCCTGCTTTATTTATTTATATGAATGGCCTTTTAAAATATCAGATAGCTCTATATTCTGGAATATCAGCAATTGTATTAATATGGATAATTATATTTTTATCGGCATACCTGAATCCATGGTTTGGAATCACACACAATGCATTGAGCGATTTAGGTGGTGGCAATTCAATTCTCAATAACCATCCTGCACCGGCATATCCATATATTTACAATGCAGGTTTAATGATTACAGGAGTTCTTATTGCAATCTTTGCAATTTCTGCTATATCCTTCAGCAGTAATAAAATTATCAATGCTGGATATTCATTCTTTATAATTTCTGCACTCTTCCTTGCATTAATAGGAATATACCATGAAGGCACATATCCACATGACTTTGTTTCAATATGGTTTTTTATATTATCTTCAATATCGTATTTTGTCATTGCCTTCGGCATTGTGCTTAAAATAAAGAAAATTGGAGCCGCTATGATAATTGTAAATTTATTATCATGGATCCTTTACGCTACAATCCCATGGCAATCCGTAGCTGAGGATGAAATATTTGGAATTGCAATCATAGAAATTCTGGTGATATTGAATCTATGTTTTATTTATAATAAAAAAGTTTATCGGCATTATTAGAAAGTATGGATTTACTGTTCCAATATACCCGCAACATGATAGGCATTAGCCTTTATTTTTATGAAGCTGTCTATAGTTCCATGCCTCTAAACTCAACATATTAACAGTTTATCTATTTCATAATGCCCTATATAAATTTTAAAAATTTATCTGGCTACAAACCGGTGGTATTTGAAAAATATAATATGTTATATAGATATCCGATGACCATGGATTCATATATTTTTGTTCGACATGGTGAAAGTACCACAAATGTACAGAATATACTGTCTGACGATGTGGATAAGAATCCACTTACAGACAGGGGCAGAAAACAGGTTGAAAGAACAGCAAAACAGTTAAAAGGATTAAAATTTGATGGAATAATAAGCAGCCCTGTAAAGAGGGCTTATGAAACTGCAGAGATAATATCAGAATATACTGGCACTGACATCAGCATTGACGAAAGGCTTCGCGAGGTAGCACTGGGAGAAGCTTATGGGCACAATATAAACGAATTTCTTGATGAGCTTTATCCAAATTCACATATAACTGGAAAAATCAGGGAAGGCCTTAAAATGGAAGAATGGGGAAGCTTAACTGAAAGGGTTTTATCATGCATGGATGATTATAATGGCAATTATATATTCACAACACATTCCGATCCAATAAGGGCGATTGTATCGCATTTTCTCCATTTTTCTGAATCAAACAGTTACGGAATATCAATAAGGAATGCATCCATGACAGTAATTTCAGGCAAACAGCACAGTATACTGTGCATTGGTGCAATAAATCTGGATGATGAAATAAAGAAATTATTCCTGTAATTTTACATCAACTTTCTTTTACATTGCTATCGGCCTTTGATAATCCTGGATGCCACGATTTAACCAATACATAATAAAGTACACCGCCCACTGCCTGCAGGCTCCCGCCGATCAATAAAGGAAAGGCAAAATTAATGTCCATTAAATATCCAGAAGCACCGGTAGTAAGCTGTGAGCCACGGCCAGAAACGCCCTGAATTGATGTTGATGTGCCATAATCTTCTTTATTTATGCCACGGACATTAATGGCTCCACGCATTGGCGAACCTATGCCAGCTACTGCCATTCTTCCTATATATATGAAAACAGCAAGGAATAAGAATGGTGTGAAAGCTATCAAAATGAAAAGGGCACCCTGCAATACGTGTGCAATTGATGCCATTTTCAGGGAATCTACTCTTCCATTGATGTAACGGCCAGATGCAAATGAGCCAATAGCAGTAGAGGCATATGCAATTGTGTATATATCGCCCACAATACCCGGATCAATATGGAATTTTAATTCAAAAAATAATGGAAGAAGCGGCATTGCTATTCCTATAGCAGCTGCATTTACAGAATTTGGCAGTATTATGCGTATTAAATACCTGAAACTTTCTTTTTTCATTACACGAGTGGTTTTCTTTGGCCTTCTGTATTCATGAAGTTGCGTGAGTGATATGAGTGAAATTAAAACCAGGATGAAAGACACGATGAAAAATAGCCTGTAAAAGGAAATGACACCAATTACATTTGAAACAATAGAATAGAGTGCCATGAAAATACCACCAAATATAGAAAAAAATGCTGCGGTTGCAGTCAATAATGATAAACGGTCCACCCTTTCATGCTCATCTGGATAGTTATTGGCTACAAATGCGGTCATACCTGGAGAAAAGGCACCACGCATGCCTCCTGCGCCTCCAGTTATTCCTGCAATTATAGCGCCTGCCGCGATGAAATAAATATTTGTAGATACTGTTAATAATAGAATCCCAAAGACTGGAAATATTTCTCCTATAATTAATATTTTAGAATAACCAATTTTATCACCAAGGCGGCCCAGTATTAATACCAGAACAACGTTGAATAATATAATTGGAATATATAATAAACTTATGAATATAAGTGAAAAATGCAGAAAATGAAGATAAAGTGGAAGTGCCAGCGTAACAAATATAAGTGCAGAACTTCTGGTTGCCCTTGAGATTAATAGGAATCTGAATGACCTGTTTACCACACTGGATGAATCTGAAAACATATAATTCTATATTATTTACCAATATATTATTTATTTGTTTAATGCATTTCTGATGTTTCTATTTTTAATAATTT
>JAVYST010000071.1:0-3936 GCA_038729085.1 Ferroplasma sp.
GCCAATTATAGCATTGATAATATACGAACATATAGAAGTGAATGAAAATGATATGAAATCCATAAGAGTCTCATTTTTTAATGCCAATTCCTTTATAGGCTTTATATTCCTAATAGGCATGGTAATATCGTTTTATTTTTGATGAATGGATAGTAAACACTTCAAATAAATTTATAATTTTAATGGCATTAATGCAATTATTATGAATTTTATAAAGAAGCAAGAGCCCATGTGCAGAATAAAATTTATACCACGATTCTAATATCTACAGCAAATGCGCCCTTTTCATTCACAATCATTGGATTTATATCCATTTCCTTTATATCAAGGTCAATTATCATATTGGATATTCTGGCAATGGCCCTCACAACGCTGTTTATATCATAGTTCCTGTTCCTTGATGTGAGCATTGCAAAAATTTTGCTTTCTTTAATCATGCTATAAGCCTCATCTTCAGATACAGGGCACATGTTATAGCTGAGGCTCTTAATTACCTCCATATATATGCCGCCTATTCCAGCCACTATAGCAGGGCCAAATACAGGGTCTTTTATTCCACCAATGAAGATCTCAGCGCCAGATAGCTGTGACTGAAGCAAAACACGCTTATAATTGAGCGTTTTAAATGTAGCTTCTACCATTTCCTTTTCAACGTTCATGGCCACGCCATTCACCTCAGTTTTATGCACCGGTTCATCTGTGGATATTTTCATTACAAGTGGATATCCTATCTTATCGGCCTCGGACTTTGCTGCATCAACGCTTTCTGCAACTGAATACTGCGGCACCTTTATGCCATAGATATCCATGAGCTGCATGGCTTCATAATCCCTTATGTAACTTTTTCCTTTCACTATAGCAGTAGCAGCCTTAATTGGTTCCGGTATCCTCATCTTATTTATTGGTGGAGATCTGTTTACCAGATAGCTTATTGCCTTGACAGCATCTTCTGGGAATATAAAGGCAGGTATGGAAACTGAATCAAGCAGTTTCGATGCTGCATCCTGGTCAAGCCCCATTGTTACACCTATTACACTTTTTCCTTTATAGTTCAGGACAGCCCTGGCAACATCGGAGCAGGTAACCATTGGAAGTGATTGGACTATGACCAGTTTTGTGCAGTCAAGGTCCTTTACAATTTCAAGTGCATTGTTATACCTGGTGTAATCGGCATCGCCTGATAAATCAATAGGGTTTCTCGGCGTGCTCTGGACGGGCATAACCTTCAATAAATCAGGCTTAAGCCTGTTTGGGATTTCAATTTCATTCAGGCCATTGATGTCTATTGCATCTGTTGCAAGCACACCGTGCCCACCGGAATTGGTGACTATAAGTATATCTCTTGTGACATTTTCACCAGAGAGTACAATTTTTGCAAGGTTAAGCATATCCTCTATGCTGTCAACAAATATGCCGCCAACTGTCCTCACAGCAGCACGGAATATATCTATAGATCCAGCAACACTTCCTGTATGCGTTTTAACTGCTGCAGCTCCTGTTTTGCCTATGCCGCCTTTCAGGAATATAATTGGTTTCTTTTTAGTAATGTCCGGTATTTTCTCAAGGAATTTTTCACCGGATGATACGCCTTCTATATAGGAGAAAACAGCCCTTGTTTCTATATCTTCGGAGAGGAATTCAAGTGCATCTGTTTCATCTATGTCAGACTGGTTGCCAAGGCTTATAAAGTAGCTTATGCCAACTTTGGATTCCTGAGCCCAGTTAAGCATATAAACGCCAAGCCCACCACTCTGTGCGACCAGTGCAGCATTGCCTTTCTTCACATCGGCAAATGCAAAGGTTGCATTCACTTCCGGTGTTATCAATCCAATTGTATTTGGGCCAAGCACCCTTATATTGTTTTTATGCGCAATATCCATAACCTGGTTTTCCAGTTCTGCTCCATGGCTGTCCGTTTCCCTGAATCCAGAAGTTATTATAATTGCAGCTCCAGCCTTAATATTTGCAGCATCCTGCATGACCTGTGGAACATAATCGCGTGGTACAGCAATTACAACAAGGTCCACTGGCTCTTTAATATCTACAAGGCTTTTATATGTAGCATAATTCTCTATTGATTCACTTTTATTATTTACTGCATATATTTTGCCTGTGAATGTGGAAGTTATGTTCCTGAATAAAATATTTCCAACCTTTAATCTATCGGAAGATGCGCCAACAATTGCTATGCTGCCCGGCTTGAATAATTTCTCTAACATAGACTTTAATATTCATATGGATTAAAAATATTGTTATTTAAATGCAAATATTCATGGCTCAAAAATTTTCATGAGATCCCTGGTATCTATAACATCGATGAACTGGCTTATCATTTCCAGGCTCTGGAAATACAAACGTTCTGAATATGTTGATGAAAGGTCTGAAACCACAAGGCTTCTGAATTCCCTTATACCTGCATTTATAGAGCTGATAAATACATCGGTATCGGTAAAAAAACCTCCAAACAGAAGTGTATTTCTATTATAAGAGCGAAGTTTTTCCTCAACATTGCTATGATAGAAGATGTCTTCCTTTTCAACCTTAATTGGATCAACAATATGGATCTTTTTGCTGAAATCTTCAATAAATTTTTTATCGTAAGTGGATGGGGGTGCCATATTCTTCTTTCTATTTTCTTCCTTTTTTGTTCTGCGCTCCATTACTTTTCTGTCCTGAACTGGATAATTTAAATGCCTTTCAGTAAAAACTACCGGTATGTTATACCGATCTGCAAATTCTGAGATATAATCCATTCCCATAATAAACTCCATTTTGCTGAAGCAGTGGCCAAAGAATTCCTGTTTATAATTTATGAATATAAGTATGGAATCATCTGGGTCTATCATAAAATGTAATAGCCTTAACATATTTCAAATTTTAGAAATATGCATTTCTAAAAAATTATTTATAATTATCACTTATAATGTATAACGCGGAGATTGCCGAGCCAGGAAAAGGCGATGGATTTAGGGTCCATTTCTGTAGGGATTCGTGGGTTCAAATCCCACTCTCCGCATGATATTAAGATCTGGCATAATATTATTTTTTGGAAATAGAAAAACATAAATTTTTCTGAAAGCATGAAACTTATCTATGCAGCTGTACACAAAAATACTCTATGGATATTTCGAATATGCCAGTAATCAGGAATGTTAAGGCATCAGTATTCATCACCAGAATTATATATAACATAATTATTATAAATTATGGATAATTATGATAAAACGCGAAAATTCTTTTCTGAGAATGCAGGCAATTACGCAAAAAGCAGATCACATGCAAATGATGAAGACCTTCAGATGCTGCTTGGCATGCTTGGCCTTAAGGATGATATGGTTGCACTGGATGTTGCAACAGGCTCTGGCTTTACTGCTGCTGGCCTTGCAGGAAAGGTGAAAACAGTCTATGCCATGGACATGGTTGAGAATATGCTGAAAGAAACAGAAAAGCTGGCCCTGCGGAATAATATTGTTAATATTATTGCAGTTAAAGGTTACGCTGAAGAAATGCCATTTGAAGATAAAACTTTTGATATTGTAACATGCAGAAGAGCGGCCCACCACTTTGCAGACAGGAAAAAATTCGCCAGTGAGGCTTACAGGGTGCTCAAGCCAGGAGGAAAATTAGGCATTGATGACATGACAGCGCAAGCTGAATTTATTGATAAATTAAATGAGCTTGAAAGGATAAGAGACCCTTCCCACATGCTTGCTGCCTCACCGGATCAGTGGGAGAACATTCTTTTAGATACAGGGTTTAAAAACGTTAAAAAAGAAATATACAGCAGGCGTGTATCATTTAAGGAATGGATATATCCTGTTCTGGAGGATTCAAGAGAGGGGGTTATGAGTTCCGAATATCTAAAAAATTCCGGCAGAGATTTTCTGGCTTACATAGAATGGGATGGGAAATCGTTTATAAAAAGATGGATTGTTA
>JAVYST010000072.1:0-3631 GCA_038729085.1 Ferroplasma sp.
ACATGGGCCTTGGCAATGGAGGGATGGAACGGTTGATTCTTATACCTGATATAATATGGGCAATTCAATTCGCGGCTGTTCTATATTCAAAGAATACTTAATTGCTCCAATTTTTTAGCCGCATATCATCTAAAATGCATTGATAATCAGTTTCAATTAAAAATGCTATTGCACGTTATTTTTATATAAGAATATAATTCACCTTAATGGAGCCATACCTAGAAAATCTGTTCAGGTTAAGAAACATCGAAAGCATTGCACTGTTTAATGGTGGAAGCATTATTGCCGTTCTCCTTTCTGAAACATATAAAGAATATAAAAAAAAGGAATATAAAAAATATATCAATATATTTGATAATAAACTGAATTTGAAAGATACCATTTCTGGCTACGGAATTCATGGTCTGAGTTTTTCTGATGATGGGCGCCTCCTCTATGTGGAAGGTGGCAATATAAACATAATCGGCAATACTGGCGATAAATTTACTGTAAAATTCGATGGGGAGATAGATGATGCATTCTGGAATCAAAATGAAATAATATTCAGCGCAACACCGGAAAAGAAGAAAAATGAGAATGATGCTTACTTCTTTGAGGAGAATGCACCATTAACCCAGCTTTATAAACTGGATTTTGAGAATGGCATTCATAATATAAATAATGCCCTGCATATCTGGGAATTTGCGGCCAGTGGAGAAAATATATATGCTGTTGCATCTGTATGCCCTCAGGAAAGTTGCTGGTATACAGCTATGCTGTACCATATGAATTATGATGGAAAAGCCACAATAATATATAATCCGGGCAGGAGGCAAATAGGCAAATTAAAGGCTTTGCCAGATGGTGTTGCCTTTCTCGAATCGATTATGAGCGATAGGGGCGTTATTTCTGGAGATGTTCTTGTTTATCGTAATGGAGCGGCAAAGAATATTACGGAACATTCTACTTCAACATATTCCCATATTGAATTTGAAAACGGCAAAATGTATTTGCTTGAGAATCATATGGCAGATTTTTCTATTATTGAAGCTGAATCAAAATCTGTTTTGTGGAGTGGAAGCGGCATAGTTTATCCTGTATTCTCACCGGCATTTTCACTTTCAGCAGGTACTTTTGCACTGGCATTTTCCAATGAAAATGAGGTACCAGAAGTCAAATTATTCGGAAATATAGAGGGTAAAACCAGAATAAATATTGAATTGAATGGAATAAAGTTTTTTCCATCAGAAAGAGTAGAATGGAAATCCAGGGATGGAAAGAATATTTATGGATTTTTCAGACAAAATGGCGATAATAGCCCATTGATAGTTTATATACATGGGGGCCCAACATCATTTTCATTTCCTGCTGCTATTGACAGAATGGCAATATATCTCCAGGCTGGATTCTCCGTTTTCCTTCCAAATTACCGAGGAAGCATCGGCATGGGCCGGGATTATGCAGAATCAAATCTTGGCGACCTTGGAGGCATGGATTTTGAGGATATTATATCTGGAATAGATTGGCTCAGGCATACAGGCAGGATAAAAACAGGCCGCATATATATAACAGGTGGTTCCTATGGAGGATATATTTCTGCCCTTGCTATAATGAAATCCGATATCTTTGCCGCATCAGTATCACTCTATGGCATATCGGACTGGATAAGTTTCCATGGCTCCTCTAACCTTTATAACTGGGATAGGATTCATATGGATGAAGATCCATATAACTTCGAAAGATATGATAAATTTTCGGCAATAAGGATGAAACATAAGGTTAAAACGCCAATTTTATTAATGCATGGCATTGAAGATCCATATGTGCCTGTTGGACAGTATTATGAGTTTTTCAGATTTCTTAAAGAACATGGGAATAATGTGAGGTTATTGCTATATCCCAGAGAAGGCCATGGATTTTCAGAAAAAGGGCATATAGTGCAACAGTATGAGGAAACTTTTAAATTTTTCAATGAAAATAAATAATAATAGACAATGCGTAAAGTTTAAAAATAACTTTATATACAACTGTATGTTTACAATATAATGGTTCATATTATAAGCACTATTAACCTTAAGGGAGGTGTCGGAAAAACACAGACTACTATTGCAATATCTGAAATTCTGGCATCTGAATACAATAAGAGAGTTTTAATTATAGACCTTGATCCACAGACAAATGCAACAGTATCACTCATGGATGAAAGCAAATGGCTGGAACTGGACAGGAAAGGCAACACCATATTTCAATTATTCAGCGATAAGGTATATAATACCAGTGTATTCGATATAGAACGTGCAATAGTACGCAACGTATCAAATATAGATAAGGGCATAAAAAACCTTGATTTGCTTCCATCAAGCCTCAGATTGATAGATATTCAGGACAAGCTCCCTCTTGTATCCAATTCTGGATATTTCATGAAAACTCCTATAACAATACTGAAAGACTCACTTTCTACAGTTATGAACAACTACGATTACATAATTATTGATTGCCCGCCAAATCTTGGCCTGATAACGCTTTCTGGAATATACATATCAGATTATTATTTAATTCCAACAATACCTGATATATTATCTACATACGGCATACCACAGATACTTGAAAGGATAAATGCATTCAAGGCAGATGCAAACCTGGACATTCGCCCTCTTGGAATAGTAATATCAATGTTCAGGGCAAACAACAGGCTTCACAATTCCATAATAGACTCTTTAAAATACCATGAAAGGAAGGGTGATTATCCAAGAATATTTGAAACATATATTCCATTAAGCATCAAGGTTGCCGAGGCAGCAGAATACCATACAGCCTCCAATTCAATAAATCAGAAATATGGATATGAAATGGCAGAAAAATACGATAGCCTGGTTAAGGAGATCATGAAATATGTCGAATGAAGCAAAAGCTAAGGAAGTTTCCAAAATATTAAGATATCTTGCAACAAAATTTGACAAAAATCCAGATCTGATTGAAAACTTCAAGATCGAAATTAAATATATAGATATGGAGAAATCAGCAAACGGCAACATAAACCCATTTAATTACGATAACGAAGAGGAACTGGCCAGGGCACTGTCACATGAAAGCGTGGATTCGTTAAAGCTTATTATAAAGAAAAATATGCTAGATAGAAAACACGAAACAGCAAAAATCAATTCAAAAAAACTGTTGATAGCGTTTATACAGAAAGGGATTGCAACAAAATTGCACAGAGGAGAATCTTTTTTCCAGCAAAAAAATTGATAAGATAAAAATCAGCATTCCGGAATATTCATGGCATTGGCTAAACATATATGCAATAAAATAGCCTGGTTTTATATTTCCTGATTGCCGGTGTACGCCTCCATCATGCATTTTATTAATTTAGAATAATATTCAGGAGTATTCTCTGGATTTTGCATTAATTCATTGCAGGGATCATATATATCTATTTTATCGTTGAAAAGTGGCTTTACGTTTTCATTGAGGGCCATTACTGCTGATTTTACAATAAATGGATTTTTGGGGCAGGCCAGATCAGTGCCTGACTCCTCATTATAGCCTGAACACTGTTCTTTCGCAAAATTTATTGTGAATTTTTCTGTTTCAGAATATAATCCGGTTAAAGTTTTTATTCCACCAGGCTCTATGCCATTTACCCAGCCAC
>JAVYST010000073.1:0-3539 GCA_038729085.1 Ferroplasma sp.
CAGAAATTTCAGGTGGAATCTGTGATGTCTCGCCATCAAGCGATGATTTTCCTGTGAGTACAAGATCAGGTTTTATTATTGAAATAACATGTGATAATATTTTAGAAGTTATATAGGTATCAGAACCGCCAAATTTTCTGTCACTTATAAGTATTCCATGGTTTATGCCCATCTTCATTGATTCCTCTATGATCTGCGCTGCTGATTGTGGGCCCATTGAAGCAACATAGGTCTCACAGCCATAATTTTCTGAAAGCCTTATAGCTTCTTCCACCGCTTTTTTGTCATAGGAATTGAACATGAGCTTAACTCCTGTTCTTATTATCCTTTTTGTTTCATTATCAAATGTTATTGCATTTATATCCGGTATCTGCTTGGCAAAAACAAGTATTTTCATGGCAGATCCACCATTATCATTCCGTTTTCAACTTTGGAAGGATAGGTTTTAAGTGCCTTTATTGGCGTATCATCATCTTCAGGGCCGGAAACAACGCTTCCATCCTTCAAATTGAATTTTGCATAATGGTTAGGGCATATAACATTGCATTTTTCAATGAATCCTTCTGAAAGTGCTGTTGCCTCATGCGTGCAGTATAATGCAGTGATGTATATTTTGCCATCTGAATTTGCTATCAAAAGCGGTATGCCATCTACTGTATAGTCTTTAAGTTCTCCAGTTTTTAATTCACCGATATTAAAAACATCTTTCCACATGAGTATTAATTGTACAACAGCTAATATTTTTTGTCATCACGGCATGCCATATTCTGCCTTTTTGATTATGCAATTGAACTTCTGCATCCAGTTAATTTATAATGGCTCAGGCCTGAAGAATTGCTTATGGCAATATTCCAGAATTTCATGGTTGCCAGTGAATTTCCTGGATATAATACCACAGCATTCCATGCCACATTTCTTCTGTTTATCCAGAAAATAAATTGCCTTTTGCCAAAGGTATAATAAACATCATAGGTTATAATGGCATGAAAGCTAATGTTGTAAAAGGATCGCCAAAATGCATTCTTGGAGAATCGCCTATATGGATAAAAGATACACTTTATTTTATTGACATAAAGAAGGGAATGCTGTATTCATATAAGGACGATTTTTCATCTATCAAACTGGGCAATATGATAACATTTATTGTACCAGCAAAGAATGGGATTGTTTTCTCAACACGATCGGAGATACGTTACATTAACATGGATACAAAGGAACAGAAAACATTATTTTCAATGGATTTCGATTCAAATATAAGGTTCAATGATGGGAAATGTGATAGTAATGGAAGGCTCTTCGCAGGAACAATGGATATAAATGAAAAAAATCCTGTTGCAGCCCTCTATAAATTTGACAGTGGAAAAAGTGAAGTGTTGAAAAATATAACAATATCCAATGGAACTATATGGAGCCCTGACAATAAAACACTTTACTATATAGATTCACCAACAAAAAAGATCCGTGTTTTTGATTATAGCATAAAAAATGGAAATATATTAAACGAAAAGAAAAGCATTGACGTATCATATTCACCAGGTGTTCCTGATGGCATGACAATAGATCTGGATGGGAATTTATATGTGTGCTTCTTTGGAGGTTCGCATGTACTCAATATAAATCCAGATGGAAAACTGATAAATGATATAAAGGTCGATGCAAAGAATGTGAGTTCATGCATTTTTGGAGGCCCAGAATTGAACAAACTGTATATAACCACTGCTATGGATGCCAACAGCATGGGTGGTGAACTCTTCGAATTTGATTCTGAAGCCCATGGCATGAATGGAAATAGCTTTGCATTTGTTGAATAAGTTAGTATATACCTAAATATATTAGTATAAAACTAATATTTAAATAACATTATTGCATTTCATACCATGCGAAACCCAGCAGAATTAAAGAATTACAATAGCAAAGGCACAGTTTTGCACGGAAATGTTACTACCTGGGGCGCAATTTCAGAGGAAATTTCTGCCATGGCTCCAGCATGTGATACCGTTGCATTCATGACATCTGCGGCAGCTTTCGCATTTGTTTTAACACCACTGGCTTTTCTTATAGCAACACTGACCATGTATTTAGAGGTCAATACATTATACCATCTTTCAAAAAGGCATGCCAGTGCCGGCGGCTATTATGGCTATATATCATCAGCACTTGGGCCAAAAAATGCAATACTTGGTGGACTTCTATATGTGATGTACCAGGGTGTGAGCACAGCAGCAATTCCTGTTTATGTAGCAGGAATTCTCCTTCCAGGAATAGTCCAGTATTTCTTTCATATTGTGCTTCCAGTCTGGATATGGATTCCACTCATTGGTGTATTCATAATAGCTCCAATTATACTTGCTATCCTTGGCATCAGGCCACAGATGAAATATATAAAATACGCATCGGTCTTTGAAATTGCTTTCCTGGCAATTCTTGGCCTGATTATAATATTAATGGCACCCGACAATACATTGAATGTTTTCAATCCCTTTGCATGGCATCAATATTCATCAGAGTTTGCACCAATAGGTGGCCCATTTGCCGGTTTAGGGCTTGGAATGGTTTTCGGGCTTACAAGTTTTATAGGTTATGGTGGCTCTGCACCACTTGGCGAGGAGGTAAAAAACCATAAATCCATAACAAGGTCGCTTGTATTTGGCCTTCTCATAGTTGGCGCAATACTCACAGAGATGGCATATGCACTTACTGTAGGCTATGGAGTGGACAATATGGCCACTTTTTCACTTCCTGACAGTGCAGGATATATAATACCAGGCGTAATAGTTGCAACACTGTATACTGGAATAGCAGGAGGGTTGTTGTTAGCACTCACATCATTCAATTCAGCATTCTCTGATTCTGTTGCAATGCAGGCAAATGCTGGAAGGGTATACTTTTCCATGGCAAGGGATTCTGTTATACCAAAAAGGTTTGCAAAGGTAAGCAAAAGATTTGGAAGCCCCTATGTTGCATTGATATTCATAGCAATAATCTCGATAATATTTTCAATGCTTGTTCCATTCTTCGTGGAACTTGCCCTTGGATATTCTCCATTATACCTCCTCTATGGAAAAAACCTGGCAGACATAGATACAATTCTTCTATACTCTTTTGACCTCCTATCAACAATGGCACTGGTTGGATTGATTTCCGTGCATTTGATATTGAACACATCTGTAATGTTGCTATTCAGGCGGTTAAAGGAAAAACATACTGGCCTGCACAGATTGACACATCCCATTGAGCATTATGTACTTCCCGGGCTCGCAACTGCCATATTCATATTTGTCCTTTATGAATCAATTATACCTCCAGTTTTTCCAATAACTGAGGCTGTAATGGCCATTGCAATATACATTGTTTTAATGTCAATATATATAATTGTGATTGGAAAGAAGAAGCCAGAAATAGTTAAATGGGCTGGAAAGACAGTTAATTTAGTCTCAGAGGAGGAGATAGAGGAAGACAACAGGGAAGAATAAATGCTGAAAATAAATAATATATCCTGCAGCTATGGCTCTGGCAATATTTTAAATGATATAAATATT
>JAVYST010000074.1:0-3481 GCA_038729085.1 Ferroplasma sp.
GCTGAATATACGTATAATGGAAAAAAATATTTACTGCCAAAAAATGATGGAAAGAACAGTATACACGGACTGGTCCGGGACATAAATTTTGATTATGAAACAGAAAATACACAGGCTATATTTACAACTGTCCTGAACGATGCATCTTATCCCGGCAGTGCCAGAATTTCTATTATTTATAAACTTGAGAAAAATAGGTTTACAACAGGTGTTATTATTGAATCCCTTGACCATAGCATTCCAGTTGAAGTTGGCTTCCACCCGTATTTCCATATTGAAAAACCGTATAGCATCAATTATAAATCAAGCCTTAAGATGATGAATTATATTGACGATTATTTTCCTGATGGCACTTATAAGGAAGTGAATTTAAAAAACAATGACCTGTCCCAAATGAGCCTGGATAATACGTTTTTGCCTGAGGATAATTCTATGCAACTTAAGTATGGCAATCATGTCATTGCAATTACAAGAAATAACATGCCCTATATTGTTCTTTATAATGGAAGTTCGGCAGGTTCAGATTCAATTGCAATTGAACCAATGACCGGTGCACCCGATGTTTACCATAATCATATAGGCCTTGCCAAGTTAGAGCCTGGAGAAAAATTTGAATGTTCATATTCAATTTCTTTAAGATAAACTAATTTTTATATATAGTTTTAATCAGTCAATTGCGGCTTATTGCACTTGTATGAATTTATATCTTGAATCAATGGATTTATTTTCCTCAATGATAATATTTAATACTTTAAGAATATTATAAATCAATGGATCGCCAGCATGTTGAAATTAAAAAGATAAAGGGAAATAATTATGCTTATCTTACAATAAATTTATGGGACAAAAAAACTAAAAAAGAAATAAAGATAAGCCGATATCTGGGCCGATTAAATGATAGCAATAAAATTGAAAAAAAAATTGAATTGCCAGAAAAATCCTACCAGTATGGCGATGTTGCCTTGCTTTTTTATATAAATCACGATTTGATTTCAAATATACAGAAAATGTACCGGAAATACTGGCGTGAAATCATAACTGCTTCTATAATTACAATAATTGGGAGAGTACCAATGAGTTATATTAAGGGCTATTACAGAAGAACATTCCTGTCCTGCATATGGCCTAAGCTCAAGCTTGAGCCACAAAATCTGGAGAGGATGATAAAATATATATCGAGCCAAAAGCTTGAATTTGAGGCACTTGAACATTATGATTACAGCACCCTTATTATGCATGTAGAGGTTATAATACCTGTATATGAACTTTCAAATGTCCTGAAATATGGAAATAGCACAGTTACACTTGATATAGCCTTTGACCCAGTTGAAATGAGAATTCTCAATGTTGAACATCTTACTGGTACAGAAATGATATTCAGCAGATTTTTAAATATAACAGAGGAAGCTGCAAAGTTTGATGGCATTCTTATACTGGAATCAATACATTATAAAAGGGCAAATTTAGACCTATTAAAGAAAAGGGGAAAATTGTTCATAATGGAAGTTGATAAGGAAAATATTCTTAAAATACTCAAAAGTTATGATCGTGGGGGCACCCTTTTATTATCGAGAAAATTTGTAACATTATTGCACAAGTATCTTTATTTTGCAGGTTTCTCCAGAGGCGGCCTTAATTATTACATATTCGATGATACCTCTGCCGGTGAATATGAATTTATAAAAATACGGAATTCCAGTTCCATTATAATGGCGGTCTCAAATATGAACCTGCATGAAAATTTAATTTACCAGGCAATTCATATAAAAAAGTTCCTCTATTCTTCCATATCAAGTTCAAAGTACCGTATAGAATCAGATCGGGCCATGATCCAGGGAAAACAGGGGCTCGATGGATATATAATATTCAATATAATAGCACTGAAGTTCTATCTTTCACTCTATAAAAAATCAGCTCTAACATCACCTGGAAGGCACAAGCATATAGATTCAGTTATGATAGAACTCTCAACTGTGAATATCTTTATGATTAAATCCAGGCTATACCTTCCTAATGTCAGCAGAACGCTGCTTAAGGATATTTCTGAAATTACAGAGGATTCACCAGGATTGATATTTGATAATAGTTTTTATTCTCTTTTAAAGGAAAAAATGAACTGAAAAATATTTTAATTATAGTGAACTAATTTTTAATCCCTGCCTTCAATCTGATCCTGAACAGCCATATCTGAATTTCCAGCATTTTTAATTTTATCAGGATGTTTTTTGCCATAAAAAAGTATAACAATCAGTACAATCATTATAAATAAAATAGCAGTGATTATTGCATAATCCACAGGATATGCAGGAGGCACAAAACTGTAATACATGGCCACTGCAAGTACTATTGTGGCTATTGCAGGAATCAATGCATGTTTTAAAATATTGAACTCTTTCAATTTTTTATATGTTACATTCTGTATTTCTTCTTCTTTTCCGATCTCTTGTATGGGAGAGTTACTGCATTTATTCCTGCCTTCGCTTCCATTACAGTGCTGAGAAACCATTCCATCAATTTCTTCTTTCCATCTTTGCTGTCTTGAAGGAAACTGTTTATTATCTCTTTCATTATACTCAATTAGCTCTGTATCTTTTCATCTCTTCAAATCTGAATTATGCAGAACTTTTTCAATTTTACAGCAAATCTAGCACATTATCACAGAAATTCAATACAAATTCATATAAAATTATATCATTCAGTAAAAATTGTTATTGCAAAACACATTTAATGTAGCTATCTAATTCGTCTATATTGAAATCTGCAATATTTTCGAAATGCACCATGTCCACCGCACCGAACTCAAATTCAGTTTTTATCATTATATCTAAATATTCCTTATATCTGAAATCAGGAAGTATGAAATCTATATATAATCTGTTGCCTCTGACAAATAAATACGACAATTTCCATGTCAATATCTGTTCCCGTGCGATTGTGGATATCCTGAATAATATATCATTTTCAGTTTCCGTTTTGTATACGTGTTCTGTGCCATCCAAAAGCTTGAGCCCTGGATAGTTAATTTCTTCAGTAGAATAAATTAACATCCTGAATAGTTTTCCCTCAGGATAATTATCAATAAACTGCCCTATAGAATCGGTTTCATTTAAAATTTTGGCTATTCGATCATTTTGAAACATTTCCAGTGGGAGGCTGATCATGATATTTTTCATATTCACTGAACTATCTTTGAGAACCTGGATTAAATCAATGCCTGGTTTTACAATTATCTTATCCATAAACTTGAAAATGCTTAAGTTATTGTATATTAAATCAGAAAATGATTTCTGGGCCGATTTATTAAAAAATCCTTTTACAGTGAATTTTCCATCTTCTAGGTCAACATTTACAAAAAAAAGGCCCTCTATCATATCGCTTGCTCTGATGAACTCCATTATTGCCATGTTTTTAAAATTCACCCTTAAGAGGAAATATTCCTTTCTTTCAATTAATGATGAGCAATCAAAAGAGCTATTTAAAA
>JAVYST010000075.1:0-3480 GCA_038729085.1 Ferroplasma sp.
GAAGGACTGATATTCAACGATAAAAACTTTGAATTTTTTAAAAATCTCAGAACCCAAACTATCTGGAGCAACAGGCATGCCATAGAAAAACTTAGCTGAACTATAAGCGGCAATGGATGAATAATCAATAAAAATAATTTAAGTATATAGCACAGCTTATTCAATGAAGAATGCCTGAATTATGCTCCATTCTGTATATAAGAAGCATACTTTTTTTCTAAATATGCGCAATGAATTAAAAAAAGTTATTCACAAATTCTAAATAATAAATTATGAACAATCAAAGTTCAAATCCTGTTTTATCAGAACTTGATAGTAAAGTTACTACTAGATTTTACTGGTCAACTGCATTGCTAGCTACCATTGGTGGATTTCTCTTCGGATACGATACATCTAATATTGGGACAGCCCTGGATTTTATACCATTCTATTCCTCATCCCTCAACCCCTTCATAACCGGATATCTTGTGGCAGGTGCATCCTTAGGTGCTGCCGTTGGGGCATTGATAGCTGCCCTCCTTACCGACAAATATGGGCGAAAATACCTTTTAATCGCTGATGCTATCATTTATACACTTGGAGCTTTACTATCAGGTCTTACCATAGACCTTGCCATGCTGCTAATTTCAAGAACATTCATAGGAATTGCTGTGGGTGCAGATTCCGCAATAGCAACTTCATATATTGTAGAATTTGCCCCGGCAAAGAAGCGCGGAAAACTGTCAATCATGCAGCAGTGGATGATAACATGGGGAATACTTGGCGCATATCTGGTAGGCATAGCAACATTTTATATTGCACCGCAATTAGCATATACTGTAGACTGGAGAGTGCTGCTTGGTGTCGCAGCCATACCGTCCCTTATAGGGTTATTCTTCAGGCTGCGTATGCCTGAATCTCCAAGATGGCTCATATTGCATGAGAAATATAACAAGGCAATTGATGCACTGAAAAAATTTGGCATGGATGTTAAGGAGGATGCATTGAGGCAGGCACACGATTTCCTTGCCTCAACAGAAACAACCAAAAAGGCAACGCCGGGAATCAAGAGGGCATTTATTATTGTTGCACTCTTTATGATGTTCCAGCAGATAACCGGTATTAATGTGCCGTTCTACTATGGCCCTGTAGTTATAGCAGACCTGCATTTGCTTCCCGCTTCTACTTCACCTGTTTTGGGTGTAGTGTTCGCAGTAGAAGCATCTGCAATTCTTGCTGTTATTAATGTAGTTGCTACATTGATAGGAATAAGGCTTATAGATTCATATGGTAGGCGCTCTCTTGCACTTTTAGGATATTCCGGCATGGCATTTTTTGATTTTCTAGGCACAATATTATATTTAGACCACATAAGCATAGGGCTTTTAATTGGATTTGCAGGCTTTATAATATTCTTTGCTTTTGGAGTTGGTGGAACTGGCTGGATAATTCAGGGCGAGTATTTCCCAACCAGGTACCGCGGTTTATATGCATCTTTAATAGCTGTGGTGGACTGGATTTCTAATTTTGCTATAATAGAGCTGTTCCCTGTTATGCATGTTGATATCGGGCTTGGCTATACAATGGCAGTATTTGGCGTTCTATCTGCAATTGCTGCAATCATATTCTTTGTAATTATGCCAGAAACAAAGAAAAAATCTGTTGAGGACATCAACAATCTATTTGAGGACAACACTCTTATGGAATTAAAAAACGCGGCAAAAAAATAAATTTATTTATTATTTTTTATAAAACTCCTGAGAATTTTCTTTACATTTTTAAATTTAACATTATAAGATGCATATGTTGGATTCTCTCCCACTTTTACAGTAACAGCATCCATATTTAGTTTAAACGCTTCTTCATCTGTTGCATCGTCGCCTATTATGAATGCAGCCCTGTTCTTATTTCTTACTGCCCTTATTGCCTCACCCTTGTTAATACCAGGAATTCTTATCTCCAGAATCTCAATGCCACGATATAATTCCATGCCTGATTCAACTGCAAGCCCTGTTACCATTTCCTCAATGTTAATCCTAATATTTTTATCTTTTACATTGCCAAGGTGAAACAGTACTCCTCCGTTTTTGTTGTATACCCTTAAATCCGGGTATTTCTTTATATATTCGGAATTTCTAGCAAAAATTTCATCACATTTTTTAATATAAGTTTCAAAGTTGTAAACTGGAATGCAGCATGAATCTATATAAAAAATGGCTCCATGAAGTGCTATTATGTTCATATGCCCCAAAAATTTTATAATATCGTCAAGAGCTCTGCCAGTAACAATAAAGAGCTCATATTGGGAATCCAGATCAGCAAGAATTTCAAGTATTTCAGAGTCTGGCATTGCCTTATCTGGGTCATTAATTATAGGCACAAGTGTGCCATCATAGTCGAGAAACAGTTGTGGAGCTCTGTTTGCTATTTCATTTATTGCATTAATTAAATCTTTATTCATATATTTGATTTAACCGTTCCATTGTTTAAAATCTTTCTGTACCACCATTCACTGTTTCTCTTGTAGACTATAGATTTCATTCTCTTTAAGCGTATCTGAATTTCATCTTCAGTCAGTTCAAAAGCATTTATGATTGCACTTGTCAATTCATCAACGTTATTCGGGTTAACCAGTATGGCACCACGGAGCTCTTCCGCTGCCCCTGCAAATTTTGACAGTATAAGCACGCCATGGTCAGTTGCTGCAACAAATTCCATAGCAACGAGATTAAGGCCATCAATTAATGGTGTTATAAGTGCTATATCGCTTTTTCTGTACTGTGAAAGCAGTGCCTTTTCCGATATCTTCCTGTACATATAAATTATAGGAACCCAGTGTGGCGTGCTGTAAAGCCCATTAATTCTTCCAATCGCCATTTCAAGCGAATTTTTAATGTCGTTGTATTCAGGAATTCCCGACCTGCTCGGCGTTACATGCATAATATATACAAATTTGCCCTGTAAATCCCTTCTCATATAAAGCAGATTTTCTATGGCCTGGACCCTCTGAAGCAGCCCTTTTGTATAATCCATGCGATCAATAGAAAATATAATTTTAATTCTATCCGATTTTTTATGCTTCTTTTTGCATGCGTATCTATTAGGATCAATTCCCAGCGGTATGGCCGAAGTTTTTGCATGCATCAGTTTCTGCATATTCATGTAAGCAACTGTCCTGTGAAAATTGTTTTCATAAAGTTCTGTATGAAATGTGATAAAATCGCTTTCAAGCATGCTTTTCAAAAGTGTATATGCCTCCGGCACTATGTTAAAGAATTCAGGTGAAACCCATGGTATATGCCATGTAAATATAATGGTATTTTTAACATTTAGGCTTCGCAATATTTCCGGTATCATCATAAGCTGGTAATCATGTATCCATATTACTGTATCATTTCCAATATTTTCCTTAATTTTTAATGCAAATTTTTCATTTGCTGCATAATAATATTTAAATCCTGTACGTGTGAATTTCATATTTCCCCTAAAATAGTGGAATAG
>JAVYST010000076.1:0-3395 GCA_038729085.1 Ferroplasma sp.
TCAAATGGCAATATAAAGGTTTTATATATTTGATGTATTACTATTTATGAGTGAAATTAGCCCGGGACTGGAAAACGTCTATATAAAATACACTGCATTGACATACATTGATGGCGATAAGGGAATAATGAGATACAGAGGCTACGATATTAATGAACTTGCTGAAAAATCTACCTTTGAAAGAGTTTCTTATCTGATGCTTTTCGGCGATCTTCCTGACAGCAGGCAGCTGGATGACTTTATAAATAATATAAATAAGCACCTTGTCCTCGATGATTACCTGAAAATAATATTAAAAAATATGCCTGAAACCACCGATTCCCTCGGAATGCTTCAAACATTATTATCAGCAAGGGCAGCTACCGAGATTAATTATAAATATACCAGTGAAAACGACAAAAAAATGATACCAGAAATACTTGGAACTGTTCTTTCCATGGTCGCAAATATATACAGAATCAAATCCGGCGATGGCATAATTGATCCTGAGCCATTAAACAACTACGCATCGACATTTCTTAAGGCATGTTTTGGAAGCTTTACTGAGGAGCAGGCAAAGGCCATGGATTCGGCATTGATACTGTATATGGACCATGAGATACCTGCATCTACCACCGCTGCCCTTGTAACAGCATCAACACTCTCTGATATGTATTCGTCGCTTGCATCGGCTGTTACTGCCCTTCGTGGGCCATTGCATGGTGGTGCTGCAGAAGGGGCATACAGGCAGTTTCTGGAAATTGGCAGCCCGGAAAATGTGGAAAAGTGGTTTGAAAATAATATATTGAATGGAAACAAAAGGCTTGTTGGCTTTGGCCACAGGGTATACAGGACATTTGATCCACGATTAAAAACATTTAAAAAATATGCTGATATATTATCAACAACAGAGGAGCAGAAAAACATACTCGCAACAGCCAGGAAACTGGAAGAAACAGGAATAAAAGCATTTGGAAAGAAGGGAATTTACACAAATACTGATTTTTACTCTGGAATTGTATTCCATGCAATAGGTTTTCCCGTTGATATGTTTACCACACTATTCGGGCTATCAAGAATCTCAGGCATTCTTGCACAGGTAACGGAATATGTTGAAACCCAGGAAAGGCTCATAAGGCCAAGGGCAATATATAATGGGCTGGATTATAGAAAATATCCGGACTGAATTGTATTCATTGCGCCAGATCATTCACATTCCCAAAATCCAGGACTCCAAACTCTTCAGTGATGCCGTAAGCCCTGAAGTTCTTGCTGGCATGCTTCAACACAGGTGTAAAGTGTTCATTATTAAGCAATGCCTCCGCCACATCAGTTCCTGATGAAAAAAAACTCATTGCAGGCGTTATCAATATTTTCTGGTCATCATTATAAACAAATGCAGGCATTTTGAACATGCTTCCAATACGGTCCCGGAGAACAATAGACGGATGCTCATGGCCGAGTATTGTCAATTTTTTAAATCCCATATCCCTGTCTCCGTGGTAAATATAATATTTTCCAGTTTCATAATAATCATATAATTCGATGCCATTTGACTTCAATATGGTTACAAGATAATTGTCATGGTTGCCTCTTATGTATATAAGGCTGGACTGGTTTTTATATCTGTCAATAAAATGGTTTATATCATCCCATTCCTGTGGCAGATTTCTTGAAAATTCCTGCTTGAAATCCCCATTTATTATAATTTTTTCCGGAGAATATCGGTCAATTATCTGGTCTACCATTTTCTCAACATGGTCACGCTGAAGCCTTGGAAGGAAAAGCCCGTGAAGGTTCATCTCCTCTTCAAAGCCAAGATGAAGGTCAGATATTACAACAGCTGATATATCCTGCAGGTAAACGCAGTATAAATCCGAAATGAAAACATCCTTGATAATCTGTATCTCTTTCAATTCTTTGTTGATTTAAATAAAAATATTAAGCTTTCCGCTTCTATCTAATATAAAAGATCTGATTGCACAGATTTCTATGCAATAAAATTATAAATAATATTAATATAAGCCATTATGGTTTCTAAGAGGGTAAACGATATAAATGAATCGGCCACTGTAAGCATGTCAAACAAGGCTGCAGAATTAAAGGCTGCTGGCAAAAAAATATACAGCTTTGGAATTGGCGAGCCGGATTTTACAACGCCGAAGGAAATTATAGATTATGCTTACAGTGAGGCACTTGAGGGAAAAACACATTATACTCCTTCAGCAGGGATAATGGAGTTAAGAATTAAAATTGCTGAAAAAATGAAGAAAAAAAATAATATTGATGCAGAAGCATCAAATGTCCTTGTCACTCCAACAAAATTCTCCTTAAACCTTGCCCTTTACTCCATAATCGATCCAGGCGATGAGGTGATACTGCCATCACCATATTATGTATCATATCCTGATATTATCAAATTAAATGGCGGCAAAACTATAATTGCTGATACGGATGAAAATTATGAATTTGATATTGATGGAATGAGGAAGCTTGTTTCTCCAAAAACAAAGGTTTTTATGCTTAATAATCCGGTCAACCCAACCGGAAAAGTATATTCAGAAAAATCATTGAGGGAATTGAGTGATTTCATTCTGGAAAATAATCTTTACCTTCTATCGGATGAAATTTATGAGGATCTGGTATATACTGGAAATATGTTCTCTCCTGGCTCTATAGAGGAAATGAAAAGCCATACGGTAACAGTCAGTGGATTTTCAAAAAGCTATGCAATGACTGGATGGAGAATAGGATATATGGTCGCTCCCCAGGATATAATTAAAGCTTCAAATAAAGTTCAGCAGCAAACACTCACATGTGCACCTTCAATATCGCAGTATGCTGCACTTAAAGCCCTGGATGATGAACAGAGCATTGCTGTAATGAAAAAAGAATTCGACAGGAGGAGGAAATTAACCATATCCCTGCTTAAGGGCATTGACAACCTATCGCTGTATGAACCAGAAGGTGCATTCTATGCATTCCCTGGCTACAGCAAGGAAATTTCAGATAGCCAGCTTGCCCTGGAACTGCTGGAGAGGAATAATGTTATAGTAACTCCAGGAACTCCATTTGGATCGGAAAAACATTTTAGAATTTCATATGCAACATCGGAAGATGTGATAAAAGAAGGCATATCGAGAATTTCAAATTATTTCAATAAAAAATAATTAATCTTTAATATATTTATAGTTTATACGATTTAAAATTATCTGGCATAATCTTTTGCATAATCGCCCAGAACAGGAATTATAGCATCTGATCCCTGGGATGCACTGTAGCCTATATATATGCCATAAAGCCATATAACTCCTATTATAAGATCAAATACCAGAGAAATTATGCTGTATGCTGCTATTGAGATAGGAAGTATTACTAAAGATAATATAACACGAAGTATAATTGATGCTATAATC
>JAVYST010000077.1:0-3189 GCA_038729085.1 Ferroplasma sp.
GGAGCAAAAGGTTCAATACTTGACCAGTGGCCATTTGTGCTTGTATCTTTCCTTTTTGTATTTATCTTTGCAAGAACTTTTTTTATAGCTGTCTACGGCGACTTAATAGCTATAATTGCAATACTTGTCATTACACCACCGATTCACAGGGGAGTAAATATATTAGCATATAAATTTAAAATGAAGGATGTTCCATGGTAAAAATGGTAATTGCAGTGAGGAAGGATATCACTATGGGAAAGGGAAAGTTAGCTGCACAGGTTGCACATGCAGCTGTGGCATGCACATTAATTTCAATGAAAAGAAATAAGAAAATATTCGATGAATGGTATGCTGCAGGGCAGAAGAAAGTCGTCGTTAAAGTTGATAACGTTGAAGAAATTTACCGCATAAAGGAAGAATGCAAGATAATGGGCGTTGTGAGTGAAATCATCATGGATGCAGGCTTCACGCAATTAATTCCCGGAACAATTACATGCATTGGAATTGGCCCTGATGAGGATGGCCTTATGGACCAGATCACAGGCAAATATAAATTGCTTTAAATTTTTGCAAGTGCCTGAGTAAAATCATCTATTAAATCATCTGAGTCCTCAATTCCAACTGAAAGCCGTATGAGGTTATCAGTGATTCCAGATTTTTCCCTCTCTTCCCTGCTCATTTCTGCATGCGTTGTTTCTGCTGGAATTGTAATAAGGCTTTCAACACCGCCAAGGCTTACTGCAGATTCTGGTATTTCTAAATATTTAAGCAGGTTATGTGATTCTTCTATTCCGCCTTTCAATTTAAATGAAATCATTCCACTGAAACCCTTCAGGTTGTTTTTTGCAACTTCATAGTATTTTCCGCCTTTCAATCCCGGATAATAAACGGCATCAACTTTTTTTGAATTTGATAAAAATTCTGCAATTATTCCGCCATTTAAATTATGTTTTTCCATCCTCAATCCAAGTGTTTTCAGGCCACGGTATGCAAGATATGCCTGGAATGCATCAGGCACTGCACCTAATGTTTTTCTCATATCTACTATTCCATCATAATATTTTACATTGCAGCCCGCAACGCCTATAAGCAGGTCTGAATGCCCTCCAATATATTTTGTTCCACTGTGTATCACTATATCAGCACCAAAATCAACTGGATTCTGGTTATATGGCGATGCAAAGGTAGCGTCAACAGCCAGTATAATATTATTATCCCTGCAGTATTTTCCAATCTTTTTTATGTCAAGCACCTCAAGCATTGGATTGGGTATTGATTCAATATAGATCATTTTGTAGCCAGTTCCCTTTATGTTAAGGGCATTCATATCCTCAACAGAAATCAAATCAACAGTTATGCCATATGATTTCAGTGTCCTGGCAAAGAAATAATATGTCTGGCCATAAAGGACGTTTATTGCCAACATCTTCTCACCGCTTTTCATTATTGAAAGTACAGTTGCTGTGATTGCCCCCATGCCACTTGAAAATGCAACGGCATGTTCCATTTTGTCCAGTGCTTTATATTTATTCTCAAATGATTGCACTGTAGGATTTCCCCATCTTGAATAAAGGAAAGTGGAATTTCTTGTATCATCCATGATTGCTCCCCTGTCATTGTTCGGGTAAATATATGTCGAATCCTCAAATATTGGCGTTGCAACATTTCCTATTCCCGGTATATACAGTTCTCCATCATGGACAGCTTTAGAATTAAAACCTTTAATACTCATGGTAATATATTATTAAGCATTATAATAAATTATTCACCTGGATATTAAATAGTATTTTATAAGATGCATGAATCTGAAATTTAATGAATGTAAGGAAATACCTGACACTGCATAACCGTGTTTTCATACCGTTGATTGGAATATTTTATTCAACACTGGTATTTTACCTTGCACTTATAGATGCAGACTTTTTAGTACTTGTTTTTTCCATTCCAGTTGTAATTTTCCTTTTAATGCATTATTTGAATATGTATAAATTCAAGCCAAGGTTTTTTGGTGGGCTCACCATTCTTGTAATTGTCCTTTTAATCGCGGCAGGTATGTATTCAACATATTTTTATGATTCAAGTGGAATTACAAAGGAAACGGTGAATGGCACTTTCCTTGAAACAACAACAGCTCCATTTTCTGGTGTGGATAAAAATTATACCATAACAATTACAACAAATTATACAGGAAATTTAAATTCATCATATTTGATAATTAGTTCAGCATCGGCCCATACAAATATAACCTATGCACATCTCAATGCTACAAAAAAAGGAGATATGACTACAATGCACTACAGTACATATCTTGCTCCCGGGCTTTACGATAGCAATTATACAATAAATAAAGATACTTACATATACTCCCCTGGCCCTGTAAATGTTGGCAGAACTCCATTTTATGAATATTACGTATATGCCGTTGGCATAGAATATATGGCATCAATAGCCATACTTTATATTATTGGGCTGACAGTTGCTTACTTCATGAAGCGCAATAATGTAATGAAGCAATGATACAGAATATTGCAATATACCTCATCTCACTTTATTTTATATATTTATGAATTATATAGATATGTATATATAGTTAATATAAATATATATAACCATGCAGTCAATTCGAAAAATACAGTTAACTGGTGGTTCCACATTTATTGTATCGCTTCCATCCAAATGGATAAAAAATAACGATTTAAAGCAGAGCAGTGAAGTGAAAATCGAGGAATTGAAAAATCGGCTGGTAATCTACGGCAATACATATGAAAAAAGCGATATAGAAAAACATCTCATACTTAATGGAAAGATGGATGCCAAGAGCCTTGAAAGGGCACTTATATCACTTTATATCTCCGGCTTTGATGCACTTTCTATTACAAGCCCCTTCTATATCAGTGATGATACAAGGGCAACAATAAAAAAGTTCTCAAAACTTGTGATTGGCATTGAAATATTTGAAGAAGATTCAAGAAAAATTGTGCTGCAGAACGTTCTTAATTCCAGTTCATACCCTATATACAATTCCATAAAAAGAATGTCGCTAAATGTTGAATCCATGATAGCAGATACAGCAAAGGCAATACAGGAAAATGACAATGGCCTTTTTAAAAATGTTGTTTCAAGGGATGATGAAATAGACCGGTTCTCCTGGTATATATACAGGGAAGTTAAGGGAAACAGCTGCCAGGATGACAATAGCATATATTA
>JAVYST010000078.1:0-3069 GCA_038729085.1 Ferroplasma sp.
AACATCGTTTTTTTGGTGGGTTTGATTTATGTATAAAATCCTCGAGCCTATCAACTCTTACCGTTTTGTTTGATCTTATTCCAAGAACAAAAAGTATTCCATCTCCTATATTGCTTTTTCCTGAACCATTTGGTCCGATTATTACCGTAAAGCCAGGATATATTTTAATCAATTGTTTATTTCCGTAGGATTTGAAATTTTCCATTTCAACGGAGTCAATAATCATCGGTATGACAATAAGCATACATATATCAATTTTTCTATATATAGCAGCAAATATTACTGGATATCTGATGATAATTAAACTGGTTCAATACTTTTCTAATCTTCTTCGATTTCACTGCCTGTAGAATAATTTTTCGGGGAATATAATTATAAGGAGAGGCGCCCCAAACAGCAAGATCATGAAAAATTTAACATTCTTTCCTGAAAGCAAGAATTGGCATGGTAAATGTAAAAATAGTTCAAAAAACTCGGTTGCATATGCAAAAACAATTATATATCTGGAATCAGGCTGCGATATAATATAATAAGCATATATAACTTTCAAAATGAAAGCATGAACATGCTTCATAAGAGGAATCTTTTATAAATACACAGAATTTCATTACATCTTAATAATTATTGAAAAGCGATACAATTATGTATTCAATTGAAATATTATAATATGTATAATAAAAACGAAAATATCAGCAAAAAACAATTATCTTTTGTAAACGACCTGCTTAAAAGAGACACATCTAATGAAGCAGTTATTGAAAATTATTTAAAATCATTAAAAAAAGGCACAGTTGAAGAACTTACAAAAAAAGAAGCATCATCACTGCTGGATTTGCTATTAAAAAAATAAACTTAATAAAATAATATAACATTTCCTTTAATGAGCAAAATTGAAATTTTAAAAAAAGGCACATCAGAAATAATTACATTAGATGAAGCATCATTATTGCTTTCTGATTCTCCACGCGCATATATAGGATTTGAGCCTTCAGGTTTGCCACATATTGCCATTTTAATGATGGTAAAAAAAATAAATGATCTTGTAAGCATAGGCTTCAATGTCAAGGTTCTTCTGGCTGACTGGCATGCCCAGGTTAACGATAAATTGAATGGCGATCTTGAAAAAATTAGAGAAAGTGGCAACATGTTAAAAAATAGCATGGTATACGCTGGTTTAAGTGATAAGGTCGAATTTATCTGGGCATCAGACCTTGTTGCAAACCCCGATTACTGGGCACTGCTGCTCAAAACAGCTAAAAATTCTTCATTATTAAGAATCAGGCGGTCCCTTCCAATTATGGGAAGGACAGAGGAGGATGCGGACCGTGATTTCAGCAAATATATCTATCCACTTATGCAGGTTACAGATGTTTTTTACCTTGATTCTGATCTGGCTTTTGGTGGAACAGATCAGAGGCATGCATATATGCTGGCAAGAGACATAGCTGAGAAGATGGGCAGGAAAAAACCGGTCCTTTTAGAAATGCCCCTTATTTCATCGTTGAAAGGAAAGGGGCGGATGGATGATTTTAAAAAGATGTCAAAAAGTGATCCGGAATCTGCATTATTTTTGACTGATAAGGAAGAAGACATAAAGAGGAAAATAAAAAATGCTTTCTGCCCTATGGGCATAATAGAAAACAATCCTGTAGTAGATATACTGAGATACCTGATCTTTCCATTCTATTCCCAGAGCATTGCAATAAATCGTGGCAGTTCCCATGGCGGGCCTTATACAATAGATTCAGTAAAAGACCTTGAAACCCGGTACCTTAATTCTGAAATCCATCCAATGGACTTGAAAAATGCACTTGCTGATATTTTGACAAAAATTATATTACCGATAAGCAATAAACTTAACAGTGATTAAATGCCATGGGTCCCAATTAAAAGTGTTGATAAACACATCTACAGTGCCATAATGAAAATGGATGCAGGCCATATTATGTCTATTAAAAGTTTCAAAAAGGATAGAATAGTTACTGTCAGAAAAGTATCAGACAAATTTCAAATTGATGAGGATGGATTCAGAAATACTCAAATTATAGTGGATAACCAATCATTAAAAAGAACCATGAAGGATATTATAGAGCTTGAATATCCACGATCCCACAGGGTAATGGTATCTGAACAGGAAATTAAATAATTATATAAATTTATCAAGATTTGACTGGTTTGCCCCAGAATAATTTTTTTCAAGCTGGTTTAGCATTGTATTTATTCTTTCGAATGAAAATCCATGTTTATTGCACAGGAAATCTATTATTCCATCCTTATCTATCTTCCCAAATTTTATGTCAGATGTGGCTACTGGAGGATTGGCAAAAAAATTCCTTATTTCATCTAAATTTTCTATTTTTACGTCCTTCAATCTGTCTATGTTTTCTATCTTTCCATATTTTGATATGAGTGACAGAGCAGTTTTCGCCCCAATTCCATGAATTCCTGGATTAAAATCAGTGCCGATAAGAATCCCGATATCTATTAACTGTTCCTGTGTAATATTGTTCACTTTTAAATTTTCGTTTAAATCTATAATTTCTGGCATTATATTAATAAATTTCCCTGTTCCAGAAATTCTTCTTCTTCCATATAGCGTAAAATTCCTGAGTATACGCTTAGCGCCGAATAAAAGGCAGTCATAATCCTGTGAAATTACGGAATCAACAATGCCTGTGCGGCTCATATAAGATGCCTGGGCCTCGCCTTCAGATGGGGCCTGAACCCATGGCAATCCCATAAGGCCCAACAGTTTCTTTGCATCTTCCACTATTTCTCCAGTTATATAATTAATTCTGGAAGAAAGGCTTTTAACTTTTTCAACATCATGATTTTCAATGGCTATATTCAATTCAGCTATATTTTTATCTTTAATTGCTTTCCGTTCCTTTAATGTCTCGTTTTTCAGGTAGAAGGGCTTTCCATCAAAAGCATACACAGGTTTTATGTTAGCCTGCAAAAGTGTGGCAGTCCGGTAAAATATGCCAGATAAGTGCGAAGTTACATTGCCATCCTGGTCTCTTAATGGTTCGCCATTTTCGCCCCTGATGCTGCTTAAAAACTGATATA
>JAVYST010000079.1:0-2639 GCA_038729085.1 Ferroplasma sp.
ATCATATTGGGGCATGGCCAGTGGCCCCGAAGCAATTACATTCAGATCATTATAAATTACATCTGAAATTATATATGAAACTACAGTAGCTGGATAGAGCATTTTAGCAAGTTTTCCATTCTTTACCGAGGAAAGGCATGATCTTATATGATTCAAAACAAATATATCGCCATCGTTATTCATTATTTCTTTCGATATTTTCATAATATCATTTGCATCTATTCCATCTTCAGGTATCTCAAAAAGGGATGAGCCACCTCCTGAAATGAGTACAATTACAAGATCGCCTTCCTTTAAATTATTTAAATGCGAAATCAGCTTTCTGCTTGATTCTACAGATTCATTGCTTATGAGTGGATGCGTCCCTTTATAAATTGAAAGCTCAGGGAATTCATTTTGATGGCTTTCATCTTCAGGAACTATGATTCCTGCATATGATAGGTTGCCCAATATCTTTTCCCTGATGCCTGAATACATGCCATATGAAGCCTTGCCAAATCCTATTGCATAGATATGGCCATAATCGGAAAGATTGAGGTTAAATGCCTTTGATATGGCTTTTTCTGGATCCATGGTGTTTATTGCCGATTCTATCAGGCCTGTTGCAATTATTCTTTTTTTGCTTATGGCAATTTCATCATAATTAACAATATGCATATTTCTATATTTTTATGTCATTTTTAACCTTTCCGAGTAAAGCCACATTGTTTTAACGATATAATTATGAACGAATTATGTTTAAAATGGAAATAACATAATATCTGCTATAAATATATTGCTACTAATATTTTTATTTTTACTACTTTAAAAATATCACAGTATATAAGTATCAATAACATTCAAATATGAATCAACTATTAACTATTACGTGACAGATGAAGAGGCTTACCGCCCGGAAATTGAACCAGCATTGAGCCCGGCTAAAGAGTATAAACATCTGGGATACAACCAGCTGTCATTGAGGCATGCTGTTTCCCAGGCAGTAGGGTTAAACGCACCCGGAGGCACGATTGTCCTCTATGTTGCTGGAACTGCTGCGTTGTTGACATTTACATTTTCGCAGTATCCAGATGGGGCTTTTGCAATTCCCCTGATCCTTCTGTTTGCCCTGCTTATATACTCAATGATGAGCTATTCTTCATATGAATTTTCAAAACACCTTTCAAGTTCAGGTGGATATTATACATTTGTGGCGAATGGCCTTGGAAGAGGTTTTGGGCTCACAACTGCCTTATCCTATGTAAGTTATCAGATTCTAAGTTTTACAGGATTTGGCATTTTGGGATTTATTGGGTTTGCATATGCAATTTTGCCAAGCCTTGGCATTGCCATTCCTGATATATCTATTATGTGGATACCTGTAACCATTATATTTGTTTTATTTGTTGGATTTTTGATTTATAAAGGAATAAAGCCTTCACTGAAATATGTTTCATATGCCATTTTAATTGAGGTTATTTTTTTCATAACAACTTCGCTGATATTAATTGGAATCAACCACACATCAATTTCAATCACGCCGTTTACTGCAATACCTGTTAATGGAAGCTTTATCGTTATTGCGGTTATGATGGTCTATGCAATAGGCACATTCGTTGGTGTTGGCGGTTCAATACCAATAGCAGAGGAAACAGAAAACCCAAAAAGGAATGTTCCGCTTTCTATAATACTCAGCATCATTATACTTGGAATAACCATTATACTTGCCTCATACGCAGAGGTCATATCATGGGGATTCGGCAATATGGCATCGTTTGGGACCGGATCAGGAATAGGTGCATATCCCGTTCTATCTATATATAAGAATGGATTTGCTGGCTTTGGTGCCCTTCCATTCCTAATCCTGTTAATTATAGTAATAAATTCTTTTTTTACAGCTACTGTCTCACTGGGAACCAATGCATCACGTGTGCTTTTTTCTCTTTCAAGAGAAGGGGTAATTCCTGAGAAACTTTCAAGGGTGAATACAAAAGGCGTACCGGTTTACTCCGTTATTTTTATTACTGTTGTATCCCTTGTTATTGTACTCGCAACTGGCATAACATTTGAATTGTTATACCCTGGGCAGATTATTGATGCATTGCTGTATTCATCAGTATTCCTGCTGGTGCTTGAATCGCCAATTTCCTATATAGTGCATATATTGACAAATACATCATTGCACATATACCTGAAAAAAATTGGGGCAAAAACCCACATATTCAGGCATATAATTATACCTGCAATATCAACTATAACACTCATCATGGCGATAGTTGCAGCAGTATATTTTGATTTGAGCCCACCATACATCTATGGCGTTTATGGATCTCTCATATGGATTGTAGCCCTTATTGGAATTGTTGGAATCATCTATCTTAAATACAGGCAAAATCTGGAAAAACTTGGAGATTTTTCACTATAATTACTGTTATTTTATAAGATAAAATTTCCACTATGATCCATACAAATATCAGGCCATTATTTTAAAATTAATTATCATTAGAAGAATTTTAAAAGTATTTTACAGAGCAAGTATCTTTTCAATCTGCTGAAGTGAACGTTTTCGTATAGAATTAAGATCTTCATTGCGCATTACCTTTCCATTCAAAATATATGGTTCCAGTATATTTTCCATTTTTCCTCCACACAGGCATATT